>NZ_JBFRVX010000827.1:0-8853 GCF_041475345.1 Vibrio sp. 10N.222.48.A3
GTTATATGATGTGTTTGGGGAGACCCTTGCGCTTTCATCAGCAGAGTTAAATGAGTTCCTATACAAAAGAAACCTAGTCTCACTGAGTTTTTGGCAGGTAACGACAACAAGTGTAAAAGGAAATGAGAAACTTGCGAACCCAACACAATTTTTGCAAGAGCTCATCGATCAGTGTGATCTGTGGTTGACAAAAGTAGATCATAAATAGCACCGAGCTTACTTTCACTACCTAGAGATAGCTTAAGAGGTCAGCACATTCTCTTTCGCTAACTGCTGATGTATATCATTAACCGCTAGCACTATCGTAGAGCGCACTTTTTGAAAATGGCGCTCTAAAAACATCCGCTTCATATCATCAGACATGCCTTCGACCAACTCTGGGGCGTAGTCGATTGGCATCATTTTTTGAATAGCATTGATACGATTAAGTTCAAAAACGACATCTTGGTCCCAGAAATTCACCTGACCTTCTTGAATATTTACCCACTCTTTTAGAGTAACGAAAACTTCAATATCGTCATACACCTCTTTACTGATCACGCCTAACCCTAACAATAATTTTGTTCGAACCAGAATTTCCCCTAAAGGGCCATCGGTGGTGAGGAGAGGGTCAACAACAAATTTTACTGCGTAGTCATCTTTATAGAAGATACTTTTCAACAAAGCGTCCAGCATGTCTTCTAAGACATCGTAGGCGCACAACAGGCACTCCGCAGCATTAGCTGATTCGGCTAGTTCTTCAAGTAAATCTGATTCGTGTGTTGTATGTATGGGCATGGTTGCTCTAAAAGAATAAAGTGCCACTGGTGTGGCACTTTGATGGTTTATCATTTCAATGCTAGATAAGCTTCTTCCGCTAGTTTAACAACTTCTGAGTCACTATTCAGCTCAGAATAATGCGCTAATGTCTCAGCAAAGCCTTTTTCTGCGAACATTGCTTGAAGTTCAACCGCTTGAGGGTCGTCTTCGTTCTTGTAATGGAACGCAGCAGCGATTGCTTTTACTAGGTGAGCATTCGGTAGGCCGTACTCTAATGTACCGTTTAGAGGCTTAACTAGGCGGTCTTGCGGGCTCAGTTTACGAATTGGCTGACGACCAACGCGGTCTACTTCATCACGTAGGAACGGGTTAGCAAAACGACCTAGAATCTTTTGGATGTAGGCAGCGTGTGCTTCTGGATCAAAGCCGTAACGCTTAATCAGAACCGCACCACTCTCTTCCATCGTCGCTGTTACTTCAGCGCGGATTACGTCGTCTTCGATAGAATCTTTAATAGTCTCATGACCGGCAAGCACACCAAGGTATGCCGTTACTAAGTGACCTGTGTTTAGCGTGAACAGTTTACGCTCAACGAAAGCCATTAGGTTGTCAGTGCATTCCATACCTGGGATATTTGGAATCTCACCTTTGAATTGTGTTTGGTCTACGATCCACTCGCTGAACGTTTCAACCGTTACCGCTAGAGGGTCTGTTTCGCCCGCTTCTGCCGGTGGAACAATACGGTCAACCGCTGAATCAACAAAGCCAATGTGCTCTTCAGTGAACGCTTTCATTTCATCAGAAAGGTGCTCTAACACGGCTGCTTTTAATTGGCTAGTACCACGAACCATGTTCTCTGCCGCGATGATGTTCATTGGTACAGTGTTGTTTGCAGCTGCACGCTTTTCAATGCCTTGAGCGATAGACTTAGAGATGATTTTAAGAACCGTAGGGCCCACTGCAGTCGTCACAAGATCAGACTCAGCAATGCAATCTACTACTGCGCTTGTCGCTGAGTTTACTGCTGACACGTTCTTAACAACTTCGACAACACACTCTTCGCCAACAATCTTAACTGGGTATTCTTGGCGTTCAATTAACGCATTTACAACCGTTTCATTTACGTCAGCAAACGTAACCTTCATACCAGCATCAGAAAGAAGCTTACCAATGAAACCACGACCGATATTACCTGCACCAAAATGTAACGCTTTCATAATTTTGACCTTATAAATATTTGAATCTAAATAGCTAACCACTCAAACACATGCCGCTTTCAATCACGTCCTAGGCATTAAGCAGTGACCTATTCAGACCGAACCTTTATCTACAGATAAAGATTGAGACCGGAAATGAGGCCAGTAGGGGGATACTGGCCTCCTTCACTCAGGAGCTTGACTAGAGCTTGTTAGTTTCCGTTGAGAATACGTAGAACATCAGCAGGGTTTGTTGTGTTCTGTAGGCATTCCACAGCGTCTTCATCATCGAGTGAATTGGTAATAGCCATCAGCACCATGTTGTGCTCATCGCCTTGTGCGGCAATACCGATAACCATCTTCGCGATATCATCTTCATCTTCGCCCCATTGAATACCTTGAGGGTACTGACAGAAAACAATGCCGGTTTTTTGTACGTACTGTTTCGCTTCGATTGTGCCGTGTGGTACTGCGATAGACTCACCTAGATAAGTAGACACAAGCTCTTCACGAGCAAACATGCCGTCTACATATTCTGGTGATACGTTGCCAAGTTTTACTAATTGTTCGCCAGCAAACTTGATTGCGTCTTCTTTCTGAGTCGCTTTAAGGCCAAGGAAGATGCTGTCATTAGTCAGTGCAAGCTTGTTGCCTTCTTGAGCTGGTGCTACTGAAGGAGCTACTTTCGCTTCACCACTTTGAGCATTCGTAGCCTGAGCTTCTGTTAACTCAGCAACTAGCTGGTCGTAGACACCGCCGTCTAGGAAGTTGCTTAGAGACATGTGCATTGCACCTGGTACGGTGTTACGAGCACGGTCTGTTAAGTCTTTATGCGTGATAACAATTTGCGAATCAGCCGGTAGGTTGTTGATTGCGTAGTTTGTTACCTCAATATCTAGGCCTGCTGCTGCTACCTTTTTGCGAAGTAGACCAGCACCCATTGCACTCGAACCCATACCTGCATCACAAGCCACATAGACAGCCTTAACATCCGCTAGGTTTACACCAGCTTCTGATGCAGCACCTTTAGAAGACGCTTTCATGTCTTTCATTTGTGCAGATGCTTTTTCTAGTGAATCTTCGTCATCACCACCTTGAGCTGAAGTCTTAAGTAGGATTGAAGCTACGATGAAAGACACAGCGGTTGAAGCGATAACTGAAAGTACGACACCTAGGTAAGAGCCTTTTGGCGTCATCAGTAGAACTGCGAAGATAGAACCTGGAGATGCTGGAGATATAAGACCAGAGTCAAACATTACGTTAGTGAATACACCCGTCATACCACCTGCGATAACAGCAAGAATTAGACGTGGGTTCATTAGTACGTACGGGAAGTAAATCTCGTGGATGCCACCTAGGAAGTGAATGATAGATGCACCGGCAGCAGACTGTTTCGCGCTACCTTTACCAAATACCATGTAAGCAAGTAGAAGACCAAAACCAGGACCAGGGTTAGCTTCAATTAGGAAGAAGATTGAACGACCAATCTCTTCAGATTGCTGGATACCTAGTGGAGAGAAGATACCGTGGTTAATTGCGTTGTTTAGGAAAAGAATTTTCGCAGGTTCAACAAAGATAGAAGCCAGAGGAAGAGCACCTGCTTCAACCATTGCGTTAACACCAGCAGCAAGTCCGCCAGATAGAATCTTAACCGCAGGACCAATCACGACAAACGCGATGATCGCGCAGATCATGCCGATGATACCAGCAGAGAAATTGTTCACTAGCATTTCGAAACCGCTCTTCACTTTACCGTGAACAGCTTCATCGAATTTCTTAATTGCGATACCACCTAGAGGGCCAACAATCATTGCACCCATAAACATAGGGATATCTGTACCAACGATGACACCCATCGTTGTAATTGCACCAACAACCGCTCCACGGTCGCCGCCAACCATTTTACCACCGGTGTAACCGATCAATAGCGGTAGTAGGTATGTGATCATAGGACCAACCATTGATGCTAACGTTTCGTTAGGCCACCAACCTGTTGGGATAAATAGTGCAGTAATGAAACCCCACGCAATAAATGCGCCGATGTTTGGCATTACCATATTGGATAAGAAACGACCAAAGTTTTGAACCTTAATCTTAGCTTCTGGTGATAACATAGGTAGAACCCCGTAATGTATTGGTTGGTCAAATGACCGAAAGTGTGTACTCAAAAGTCATTTAAAATGTATCACAACATTTCTAAAATGCACCCCGACCCAATTTTAGTGACGAGTATCACACTCAAAAAACACTTTAGGGTTAACAAGAGTAATTCGGATCACAAAAACACCATGAATTAAAATTACAAAGACAAATTAGCGAGAATAACACTCATTCAATAGCGATGTAGATCACACTTTATTTTGTAATACTTAAAAATAAATAGTGATGTAAATCACACTTAATAAAAGATAGCATCTAGAAACCATATAAACCGTATAAAAGAGCATCGCATCATGGATAGAAAACATGCATCCAGGTGAATCAATCTGCCAATTATGTAATTTAATTACACCTTGACCTACATTTTCCTAAAAATAAAAAAGAGAGCAAACACTCATTAAAAACATAGACCAGTGAACTGCAGTTAGCATCAACAGTTGTGTTATTGTATTTCCCTATTCTATACAACAGCCCCTCAACATTAATCAGCAGTTCTACTGCTAATTGAGAAACAGACTATGCCAGACAAGATTTCCACATCAGCACTAGCCAAACAAAAAGGGATAGAAGCGAAGGCTCTATTCAGTGATTTGAAAACAGCTGGCTATATCGTGCGTTCACAGGAGCGTTGGGTACTCACAGAACGAGGCGAAAGCTTTGGTGGGGAGTATGTCGAACACAAGAAGTTTGGTGTCTTTATTGTCTGGCCAGAAAAACTACTCATCGACCTAGATTCTTTCTCTGGAAAAACGCTAACGGCAACTCAACTAGGCAGTGCCTTTCAACTTAGCGCAAAAAAAATTAACCTGTTGCTCAGCGAGCTTGGTTGGATAACACGTGAAGAAGATGGTTGGCATGTCACCTCAACAGGCTTAAAAGCAGGCGGTGAGCAAAGGGAAGATAAAGCGACTCAAAACCTATTTGTGGTATGGCACGATTCGTTGGTTCGCAATAAACGTTTGAAGCAGTCTGTTGTCGAATTTCTAGGGCATGATGCTGAAAGCCACTCTACCGATGTCTCGTTTTCTAGCTTTCGTCAGAAATTTGAGGCGAAACACCGAACCTTAGACGGACATTATGTACGTTCAAAGGGAGAGCTGATCATCGATAACTGGCTTTATATGGCGGGAGTGGTTCATGCCTATGAACGTCCGCTCCCAATATCAAAAGAAGTAATGAGCGATTTCTACCTGCCAAGCGGCAAGGTATACATTCAATTCTGGGGAACAGATTCAGGCCCTATAGAAGAAGACAAACGAAATGCGACCAAGAAAGTTTACCAAGAGCACGGTTTTAGCTTGATTGAACTTAACCCTGAAGATATCCCAAACCTCGACAGTGTACTTCCCTCTTTATTACGCCAATATGGAATCAAAGCGTACTAACTGGCTGATTTTCGAAAACCAACACACATCCAGATCACACTAATCAGATCATTATGGACATTATTAACCATAGTGATTTGATGTGTTCGCTATTTTTCCCAAGCCAATCTTCTATTATCTTACACCCATCGACTTGAGCTACCGCAGATACTCGATTTATTGGGGCATGCTCGATAGCCATTTAAGCGTTCAGCCTTTTAGAGGCTGACTGTTCTAGAAACGACTTCTATAGAGATATAGCCTAAATGCGTTATCCGTTTATTGTTGACGTTACCGAACATAAAACCCTACAACATTTATATTGATAGATATTAGGATTCAACATGACTCATCCAATCATTTCAGATCTAAACACTCGCTACACAGCTAAAAAATACGATGCAGAAAAGCGCATCTCTGCGGAAGACATGGAAGTAATCAAAGAAGCACTTCGTTTGTCAGCTTCTTCTATCAACTCTCAGCCTTGGAAATTCATCATCATTGAGAGTGACGCAGCAAAACAACGCTTCCACAATACTTTCGAGAACATGTTCCAGTTTAACCAACCGCATGCGAAAGAAGCGTCACATACGATCCTGTTTGCTCACGATCCTAAGTACACTAAAGAGAAATTCGCAAAGCGTGCTGACACAGAAGTAAGCTCTGGTCACCTACCCGCTGAAATGTACGAGCAGTTCTTAGGGGCTTACGCATTCGCAGAAATGAACACAGATGAGACTGGTTTCAACGGTAACTGGACTAAGTCTCAAGTGTACATCGCGCTAGGTAACACAATGCACACACTGGCTCGTCTTGGTATTGCATCAACACCGATGGAAGGCGTAGATGCCGCTATGATCGGCGAAGAGTTTGCTGACGAACTAGACGGTCACGTTGTTGATGTAGCGCTAGCAATCGGCTACCACAAAGACGGCGAAGACTATAACCACGGTAAACCAAAAGCACGCCTAGCTCTTGATGAAATCGTGACGACGCTTTAACGCGCGAATTAAGATGACAAATGAATCAACAGCGATAACACGTTAAACAGTTACAACGCTTAACTGCTATAACGCTTTAATTTTTAAAACGCTTTTTCGTTTTACAAAATATAGTTTCAACAGCACTTCAGACTGTTAAATTACACTGCCTTGTTTTGGCCAGACACTCGTCTGGCCTTTTTCATGTCTGTATTTCGCATCCATCTTTTCTATCTCAGCTTTAGCCATTCCAGCCGCTTTTTAGACCACCAAGACTTAATCAATCCACGTGTTCTAATTCGCGAAGCGCAGGAGTTACGCTATAATCCCCTTTGTTGAAACATGTTCCTCACCCTGCTCTTTCTGAGCAAACATCATTAATTTTCTTGCCAAACCGCTATAAATCCACAAAGTCATAAAGACACCTAAGATTCATTTCAACCACAAAACACAGAACGTCAAAACGACTCACCAAACAACACAAAGACCAAACAAACACATTTAAAACAGACACTTAAAAACATGGCACAACTAGTGCATTGATGACCTTAGATATTTAAATAAGGTATTATCATTATGACTATTCACGTTAAATCAAATGTTCACTGGGTTGGCGTCCACGATTGGGAAACAGAACACTTCCATGGTAAGGAATACCACATGAACAAAGGTACCAGCTATAACTCGTACCTGATTCGTGAAGAGAAAACGGTGCTTGTTGATACCGTTGATCATCGCTTTACTGAACAATTCCTTGCAAACCTAGAGATGGAAATCGATATCAATGAGATCGACTACATCATTTGTCAGCACGCCGAAGAAGACCACTCAGGCGCTCTCTCTGCGCTGCTTGCTAAAATTCCGAACACGCCGGTTTATTGCACTGAAGCAGGTGTAAACTCCATTGTTGGTCACCACCACCAACCAAACTGGAATTTCAGAACCGTCAAAACCGGTGACACTCTTGATGTCGGTAACGGTAAGCAACTCATCTTTGTTGAGATGAAAATGCTGCACTGGCCAGACTCAATGGCAACATACCTCACAGGTGACGAGATCCTGTTCAGTAACGATGCGTTCGGTCAGCACTACTGTGATGAAAACCTATTCAACGATCAGCTAGACCAAGTCGAGCTTCATGATCAATGTCTGCGTTACTTCTCGAACATCCTCACACCTTTCGCGCCTTTGGTGAAAGCGAAGATAGAAGAAGTATTGAGCTTAGGTGTGCCTATCGATGTTATCGCAACCTCTCATGGCTGTATTTGGCGTGACAACGCGACGCAAATTGTTGAGCAATACTACGAGTGGTCTAAAGCCTACAAAGAAGATCGTATCACCATTGTCTACGACACCATGTCGAACAACACTCGCATGATGGCTGACGCAATCGCAAAAGGTATCCGTAAAGGCAGCCCAGAAACAGCAATCAAAGTCTTTAATATCTCTAAGCACGATAAGAATGACATCCTTGCCAATATCTTCCGTTCAAAGGGTGTGCTTGTTGGTTCATCGACCATGAACAATGTGATGATGCCGCAAATCGCTGCACTACTAGAAGAGATCCACGGCTTACGTTTTTCAGGTAAAAGAGCCGCTGCATTTGGCTCTTCAGGTTGGACAGGCGGCGCGGTAAAACGTATCGACGCTCGCTTACATGAAGCCAACTTCGAAGTCAGTGCTCCGCAACACATCCATTGGAAACCAGACACAGACGCTCTTCGCCAATGTATCGATTACGGCATGACACTGGCCGAGGTTTGGCGTGTAGAAGCAGATGAAGTGAGCACACCGAAACAAGTATCACGAAATGTAACACCGCTTGAAGCCACACCAGCACCGGCAAACACCACTGCCGAGCTCAAAGACACAACAGAGCAGAAGCAAGAAGAAGCGCAAGACAAGCCAGTACACAGTGCAGATTGCACTTGCTGGCGTTGCACAGTATGCGAATGGGTGTACGACCCACAGTTGGGCGAACCCTACCAAGGCGTCGAGCCTGGAACTCCTTGGGCGCAAGTACCTGATGATTTCCTTTGCCCTGAATGCCATTTAGGTAAAGAAGTGTTTGTGGAGAAGTAGCATGTCGAACATTGTTATTGTGGGTGGCGGTTTCGCTGCCCTACAAACCATCAAGATGGTACGTAAGCTTGACCAAGATATCGCGATTACTATGATCACCGCCGATGCCGGGGTTGAGTACAGTAAGCCGAATCTTTCGCACGCGTTCAGTCAGGAACAAACGCCGGAAACACTGGCAGTACATAACGCTCAACAATTGGCAGAGCACTACAACGTAGTCATCAAAACCAAAGCACTTGTGAGCGAGATAGATATTGAGCAGCAGTGTGTTCATGTTGATGGCCAATCTATCCACTATTCAAAGTTGGTATT
>NZ_JBFRVX010000828.1:0-2167 GCF_041475345.1 Vibrio sp. 10N.222.48.A3
AGGTGTATCTTAAAGAAGTCGTAGAGGGGAGTGACACCTACCTTAGTATTCGAGTTCGCGACACCGGTATTGGTATATCTAAAGAAGCACAAAAACGTATTTTTAAACCGTTTGAACAAGCTGAGTCTTCGACTACGAGACGCTTTGGCGGTACTGGTCTCGGGTTAGCGATTGTGAAGAAAATTGCCCAATTGATGGAAGGCAGTATTAGTGTCACCAGTGAAGAAGGGATAGGCACCAGCTTCGATGTTCGCTTGAAGATTAAGCCTTGCCAGCCTGGCGAAATAGAGAGCTTGCCACATAAAAAGTTAGATTACTCTGGCTTGAAGGTACTGATTGTCGAAGATAACCGAACCAATACAGTCATTATTGAAACTTTCATGAGCAGTAAAGGCTTTACTTGTAAGAGCGTCGAAAATGGTGAACTTGCGATACAAGCCGTGGTGGCTGAGCGCTTTGATTTGGTATTAATGGATAACCATATGCCAGTGATGGACGGCGTTGAATCAACCACTGCAATTCGAGCTTTGATAGGTGAGATATCATCGGTACTGGTGTTTGGTTGTACGGCTGATGTCTTTAAAGAGACTCGCGAACGTATGCTTGGTGCGGGTGTGGATTATATTATTGCCAAACCGATTGATGAGCGTGAGTTGGATGATGCGTTATTCCGCTATTCAAACAAGCTTTACCAATACCATGAAGTTAGAGCTAATGATCTTGATAGCCTAGATGTAGAAAAAAACGATTCGCAAAGTAACAGCGAGTCACTACCTAAACCTGATCTACGAAACAAAGATAACACAGAAGAGCTACTCGTCACGCTGTACGTTGCGCTCGAAGATAATAACTTAGCGCTGATTAAGTCTGCATTAGAGAGCTTGCGTGTTCATGCTGAACCTATGAATAATGCAAAGCTCACAGATCACGTCGATAAAGCTTTAGAGCAGGTTTCTCTCGGTTTCACTCCTGAACAAGAAATCATCAATAGCATTACGGTAAATCTTCCTATGGCATAGTTGTTGTTTAATTACGGAAATATAATAACAAATCGCTCGTTATTTGACCTTTGTGGGTTTTGTTGGTGGAAGTGACTGCTTTTAAAGTGGTTTTTGGTTGTTAATTTACAACTTTATTTTTAATTTGGAATGTATGACTGCTTATATTGTGATTTAATAGTGACATTATCTGGCTAGGTGTAATCTAGCCTTGTTTATGTGTTGTTAAATCACTAATTAAGTAGTGATATATTTTAGGTTTATCGTCAATGAAGTCTCGTGGTCCATTCTGTATTCGAAACGCAGCTGCGGATACATTCGCTATGGTCGTTTTCTGTTTTATTTCTGGAATGATTGTTGAAGTGTTTATTTCTGGTATGACGTTTGAGCAGTCTCTTGCTTCTCGAACGTTATCTATTCCGGTAAACATAGCTATCGCTTGGCCTTATGGAGTCTTTCGTGATTGGTTCTTGCGTAACGGCGCAAAGCTTTCACAAAGCTCATTGATGAAAAATTTGTCTGACTTGGTGGCGTACGTGTTATTCCAGTCACCTGTGTATGCCGGTATTTTATTGGCAGTAGGTGCTTCGAGCGACCAGATTGTTACGGCTGTCACCAGTAACGCTGTTATCTCATGTGGTATGGGCGTGCTGTACGGTTATTTCTTAGATATGTGCCGTAAATGGTTTAGAGTTCCGGGCTACTATCAACAAGCTTAAGAAAAGCAACAAGCGTAAGTACAACGATAGAATGAAATTTGGTTTGTTTTTGATCTAATGAGTTAATTTGTAATCGAACAAACTGAAAAAGGCACTTTTTTTGATAATGCCTCTTGACCAAAGCAAGCAGAATCAATAAAGTAGCGCCTCGTTGAGTGACAAGCTCAACACACAATTTGTGGAAGGATGGCTGAGTGGCTTAAGGCGCTCGCCTGGAAAGCGAGTATACGTTTATAGCGTATCTGGGGTTCAAATCCCCATCCTTCCACCACTATTCAAAACCCTAGCAGAAATGCTAGGGTTTTCTCGTTTTAGAGCACCTATATTTTATCTCTATCTCTAGCCCAATGTCCTTTGCCTAGTTATCACGCCTTCCAACGCTATTTATGACCACTTGCTTACTGTGATTGGTATTATACCAATCGTAGTAAATAACTGGTCACCCTAGCT
>NZ_JBFRVX010000829.1:0-852 GCF_041475345.1 Vibrio sp. 10N.222.48.A3
GTATATTCTTATACCTCTGCCTATTTTTATTATTTAGGGCAAGTTACAGAGTCTAATATATTCATTAGGTAGTTTGGGTTAATGAAAGTGACAATACCCATGATAGTTAGTAATACTAGCAAAACCATAAAGTGGAACTCATTCCATCGGATTAATTTGCAGGGTTTAATGTCCGGATCAGAACGATTTAAGTCACAATTGACTTTATTGAGTAACTCGACTTCTTCTTTTCTGTAATCTATCCAAGAAAATAGAACAGCGATACTTAATCCCAGTAAATATACACAGGTAATAGTTAAGGCAACCCCAGTTGAAGATATTGCAAAAGAAACAGTTTCATTTGATATCTTACATTCTGAGCCCGCGATTAAAGAGGCTACGATGAATGTAGAGAGCGCGATGATCACTTTCAATAATGTTGTGAAATTTGAGTGTTGCTGATTGTCTAAAAATTTTATTTTGTCCTGAATAAACTTGTACCTTTCAACTGCGAGTAGGTCACTTAGTTCTTTATTTGGTACTGTGGAATGTGTATTGGTTTGCATTGTTTTGTACGTTGCTCTTATGAAGATTAGGATGGACTCGGTAAAACATTTAGATTTGGGAGTCGTTTCTCCACCGCGTTGAAAGGTGGTATGTTGCATATTCTAACAATGTACACTTGATGGCACTAGAGCGGGTTTCTTATATTATTGACTTGCAGCAACTTGTAATGAATTTGTATTCAATTATAAAGCTGCGGGCGCCGCTCCGACCGACTCATGATAAAAAGCCGCTTTTTAGCGGCTTTTTTCATATCTTACGTTCGTGTAATTTATGTGGGAATAGCTGGGTATAAACCTGCCACAAGGT
>NZ_JBFRVX010000830.1:0-1187 GCF_041475345.1 Vibrio sp. 10N.222.48.A3
ACATCGAAGAACTCTTCTAAATGATCTTTATTTAACTCGTTTATGTCGTTCATATCACCGCCTTCATGACGGTGGTAATAACTTTCCCGATTACCGCGAACTCGTCGAGTTTCTCCTCATTCACGATAAACGAATCATATTCTTCTTTGTTGTCTGAGATGACGTTATAGCCCTCAGCCATGATGTCGTACTTCAGGCGTTTTATGTAAACGTGCTTACCAATGCGAACAACATAGACACCATGCTTTACTGGGTGGTCGAGCTCTCGGGTATCGACTAATACTTCATCGCCGTCGCTCAAAGTGTCTTCCATTGAGTCGCCGTGGCAAATGATGATACGAGCATCTTCTTCTGTCAGGCCGAAACGTTTTAGCCATAAGCATGGTAGGAATTCAGTTCTGAGTTGATACTCAGCATCGTTTTGAGCTCCAAATCCACAAGAGGCATAGACGTTGTACACAGGTACAGCACACATATCGCCTATTTGAGAAGCCGCTTTCACAGACTTAACATTCGAAATCTCTGTGACATCGTCACCGATGACGTGATGAGATTCACTTAACCAATTGTTTCTCATGGTTTTATCATTCCAACAGAAAATGGATTTAGCAATAGCCTGTCTCCACAAACTCACAACCCAGTCTCCTTAAAGAGACTAAAGCGCACATTAAAGCGTATTACCCTAGTAACGAAGTCATCGCATAACAAACTATAGCCGCAGTTTAAGATCGGTATTGTATATGACTACCTGCGATAAACTGCAAACCGCTAAGAACTATAACACGCCATTACTGTGGTGGATATGATGCTAAGCCTTTGAATATTAGACATGTGTTAGACGCTGCATTTAATTTTCAATATTTTAGCTCTCTAAGCAATATTTGAGAATTAAGCTCACAGCAATCACAGCCAGAATAAATGCCGCTAAAGTCACACTGAGCACTGTTTCGATTCGTAAAAAACAGAAGCGAACAGAGTGGTAAACATCTTTCTAAAAATAGCCAGCCTCTGCTGGCTATTTTTTTACCCGCTATTCAGAGATTTAAGGTAACAAGGCGCCCTACTACCGATGAAATAGACCTGCTGAAAGAAGCACTAGAAGAACGCGAGCAACGCAGAGAAAACAAAATCCCCTACTCCGTGCTTCTAGACTTCAGCATCCTGAGCTGTATGAGAGTCAGCGAAGT
>NZ_JBFRVX010000831.1:0-1753 GCF_041475345.1 Vibrio sp. 10N.222.48.A3
ACCTGACAGTAAACTGTCTGAAAGGTAAGCAACTAACGAACGTTCGTGCATCTGGTACTGATGAAGCACAAGTTCTTTCTCCACCGATCAAGCACACTCTAGAGCAAGCTCTTGAGTTTATCGATGAAGATGAACTAGTAGAAGTAACGCCACTAAACGTACGTATCCGTAAGAAGCTTCTTACTGAAAACGAACGTAAGCGTGCAGCACGTCCAGCTAAGGCTTAATTGCCAGTTGACTAGCTTCTAGCTATTCAAGCAATACGTTTTAGAATAAATAAGAAAGCCCCGTGTAGCCTAGCTGCTCGGGGCTTTTGTTTTATATGGTGTTGGAGTAGATACGGGTAAACGAGATGCAGGATACGAAGGGCGTTCAAGTATTCGTCATCCTCAAGAGGGAGCAACGACCGAGTTGGGGATCTAGCTTTTGATACCTAAGTAACGCTCAACGAATTGAAGCCGCTCATCGACCGACATAAATGGCACTTCGATCACCTCATAACCTAGCTTTTGATAGACTCTGACTAGCGCGTGGTGAATCTCTAATGCCTCCTCAAACGGATAAGGTCTCACATCATCTTGTACGTAAATCGATGCCTCAGGACGACAGAACAGCACTTGGGGGTGGTAGCCTTGGCTCGCTTCTCGGTAGTTCGCATCAATCTCAAGATTAGCCTGAGCTAAGTAACCACAGATATCTGGAATCGCACGGTCAAGAAAAGCAATTTGGTGCTGCTTCGCTTGCTCTTTTTGCTCGCTCATCACGTCTAAACACAAGCGAGCAAAGCCCGGTAGGTCTAACCAAGGTAAGATACCGTTCTCAAGTTGGCTCTGTTGTTCTATCAATTGGCGAGAGGATTCTGCGAAGGTTGGGTAACCTATGTCACCCAAGGCATTAATCAGAGTTGTTTTTCCGGCTCCGGGGCCGCCAGTAATAATGATTGGCTTCATCGTGTTCTGTCTCTGAAGCGTTATTTTTGGTTGAGTTGTGCTAAGAACTTATCCGACTCAGCTATCGCAGCATTCATCTGTGTTATCGCGTAGGCGATGTCTTTTTCTAAGCTCATAAACTCTCCCTGCAATGAACCAACGGCACTCGCATTGAGGTTGTGTTTGAGATAAAGCGTGTTGTCGCGAAGAGTGTTGAGTACCGGATCCATTTTCTTCTCAGCCCGTTTCATCGCTGAAAGCATAGTCTGGTAAGACGATTTGGTTTCACGCAGCTTTTTCTCACTTGAACGACGCAGTGAATCGCTGGTGTAAAGGTCCAACTCTCCCTGCCATTCTGCAAATAGCGCATCCGACACATCTTCAATCGCAGCAATGCGGTCACTGACATTTTGTGCGGCTTTTTCACTGTCTTGGTATTTATCATTAATCTTGTTGTACATGTCTTCAAGGTCGCCGCCACTAAAATTAGTTAGGCTACTCAAAGCTTCAAGTGCGCTAGTAAACTCTTCCTGAGCGTCCTGTTGCGACTCTTTAGCGTCTTCCACTCTATCAACCATAATGTCACGCTTGTGGTAACCCACTTGCTCCATGGCGGAGTAATAAGCTGATTGGCATCCAGTAAGAGTAAAAATAGAGAGGACTATAACTATTAAATAAGGCATCCTAGTTTCCTATAGTTAAATAATATCAATCGTAGTAAATAACTGCTCAACCTAGCTTGTTAAAATGCTCGATAACGGCGTTAGAGTTTTTGATTGTAGAATAACTACTTATCACAAAACTCTGCCTTGTTCTCAAGCCTT
>NZ_JBFRVX010000832.1:0-2670 GCF_041475345.1 Vibrio sp. 10N.222.48.A3
TTGATACACTTACCCACCACTTTGATCATAATTCTGGCCCTAAACTAAAGTGCAGTTGGAACTCATCACCTTTTTTCGCATCTAGACCCCAAGCAAAATCTAAACTCACAGGACCGACGGGGGACGCCCAACGAATCCCGACACCAGTACCATGTTTCCACTCTGGCGTGTCATTGAATGCATCACCAATATCGTAGAAAGCCGCTCCCCACCAATTCCCAACTAAGCGATATTGGTATTCAAACGAACTGGTTGCAATGAATTTCGCCCCCGTTAGTGCGCCACTTTCATCTCGAGGAGAGATAGACTCATAGCCATAACCACGGATGCTATTATCACCACCCGCAAAAAATCTTAAAGAAGGAGATAACTTATCAAATTCGTCCGCAAAGTTTCCGCCGAATTGAAGGCGGGTTAAACCTCGGTGGTTATTACCAATGCTTCGAATCCATGCGGTTTGCCCTTGAAAACGTACGACTTGGGTTTCAGATAACAAGGTATCATCAGCCGCTTCAACCATGATGGTTTGTTTATCGCCCCACATCGGCATTGAACCGCCTCGGGTTCGAGTGCGTGAGAAAGAGACACCTGGCAACACAAACTGCGCCAAATCGTCTTGTAAACCTTGTTTATAGTTTTCGACTAGGTATCGAATGAATACCGTGCGTTGCCAACCATTATCTAGACGCCAGTACCTTTCTAAGGCTAAGTTTGACTCCAAACTCTTGGTATCACGGTTATCCAGATTCTTCATTCCATACTTAATTTGATAGTAGTCATTAAGCACGTCATCCAATGGGATTTTATAAGCCGCCGTAATCGTCTGCTCAGGCTTGGAGATCGATAAACTACTATTAAAACTATGACCTTTCTCATTAACCCAAGGTTTCTTCCATTTAAGGGTACCTTTTACACCCAAGTCTGTTGATACACCGATACCCGTTTCAATTTGGTTCCGCGCTTGCGGAGCAAGGCTTACCTTCATCGGAATTTCTCGACCTTCACCCAATTGACTTAAATCAGGCTCAACAAAGACTGAAGAGAACCAATCCGTATTGGAAAGGTTTTGGTTGTATTCACCAACTTTGGTTATCGAGTAAGGTTCGCCATCTTCAAATGGTTTAAGTGACTGCACCTTCTCTTCTTCTATTTGGCTACCAGTAACCTGAGTAGAGCCAAAGTGATAACGAATACCACTGTTATAATGAAGGCGGACATAAGCGCGGTTTAATTCAGGAGCGACTTCTAGTTTGCTAAGATCATACGCCCCATCGAAGTAACCTTTCGCTAATCCAAGATTGCGGATCGATGATTTTAAAGAGTCATAATTACCATGATTCAAAATCGAACCTTTAGACAACTTGCTCTTAGCTATTAAGGCCAAAAAATCAGGATCATCTTTGGCTTCACCAGTCAGAACAATATCTGAAGCATAAATAACAACCGGCTCTCCCGGCTCAACCGTAACAGTCAATTCGGTATCATCTTCAGAATGAGTAAATGTGATATTAGGTTGGTAGTAGCCTAATGCATTCAACGCTTCGTTGATCATCGACTCCAAGCGAGATTGAAATCTTAATGAGACCGAATACTCTTCTTCAGGAATCGCACTCAGATAAGCATCCACATTATCTGCAAGCGCGCCATCCAACCCTTTAATATCAAGGGAAACGTCAGCGAAAGCGAATGTCGATGACAGTAGAGTGCCAATCAGAACTGGTAAAGTTTTTCTTATCATGTTTAATTGGTGAAGAAGTTATCAATACGTTAATAAGTGAAAAGAAATCATACCGCTAAAAAGGCATTGAGTCTGTAACAAATCTGGTAATAACACGGTCTAATGTAAAGACTTAATCAATATTAACCAGCCGTTAATATGAGCCTCCAGTTAATATAAACCTAGATCTAATGTTAACTAACGCGGTAAACGTATGCGAAAAGGAATATAATATGCTAAACAAACAACAACTGGTTTCCGCAGCAACCGCATTACCGGGAAATGCTGACCCAATCCGAATCACTGAGCGCCATTTCGTCAATCAAACTGACTTGCTCAATACACCTACGGGTTCTCAACAAGAAGTCCTACTTGGTATGGGATGCTTCTGGGGAGCTGAGCGTTTGTTCTGGCAGTTGAACGGCGTTATTTCAACATCTGTTGGCTACGCTGGTGGATACACGATTAACCCCACTTATGAGCAGGTATGTAGCGGACAAACTGGCCATACCGAAGTCGTTCGTGTCATTTTTGATAGCGAACAAACATCTCTCGCTCAAGTACTTGAAACCTTTTGGGAGCGTCATGACCCAACTCAAGGGATGCGCCAAGGCAACGATTTAGGGACTCAATACCGTTCTGCGATATACACCTTCAGCGAAGAACAACAGACTATCGCTGAGCACTCTAAACGTGAATACCAACGAGCAATGACTGAATCATTGGGCAACGAAATCACAACGGAAGTTCTGCCTGCTGGAAAATATTTTTTCGCAGAAACCTACCACCAGCAATACTTAGCTAAAAATCCGAATGGTTATTGTGGATTGGGTGGAACAGGTGTGTGCTTCCCTCCGCAATAATGTGTTATACCAATCACAGTAAGTAAGTGATCATAAATAGCGCAGGAAAAATGCTTGAGAACAAGGCAGAAATTTTCGATAAGTAGTTAT
>NZ_JBFRVX010000833.1:0-781 GCF_041475345.1 Vibrio sp. 10N.222.48.A3
AAGTTAATGTAAATTATATTCAAAAATAAAATAACCTTGAATTCTAATTTCAGCACCGAGCCTACTGCATAAATACAACGTTGCTCATCTTCTTTGAAAATAACGTCTAACGCCCAGGACTCTGGTTCTCAATGTGCCAAAGTTTTCTTGTCGCTCTTGAGCGGCTTTGTTGAAGCGCTCATTTAATCGCCAATTTTGAGTTGAGAGCCTTTTCCTATATTCTTATCATACCTTGATGTATTCACTCTCATAATCATACCTTACAAACACAATCAATCCAGGCGTCAACACTTCAAAAAAACACCTACCGACAAACCAATTATATTGCGTGACCGAGGGCGGATTGATATCTGATTATCAGGCGACACTATGGATAATTGGCAGAGTGAGCAACGCACTTATGATGGAACAGGCTCATCCCCCAAATACCCTGATAGCACAATAAGAGCGTGCCATTATTTGAGACTGGTCTTCAAACAGCCCCTACGCCAACTTCAAGGTCTCATCGATAATCTATTAAAAAGAATGGGGTACGCAGATCTAGCCTGTCCAGACTATACCTCTCCTTCTAAGCGCTTATCTCAACTAGGTCTTAAGAAGCCCGCATTCAAATCCACATATAAACCGAATGAGGGGCCGTAGGGGCACTGTGTGAAAAAATTGATATAGATGCAGACCATGTTTCAGCCGATAAAATGGACGATACCGAGGACGTCTAGGACGCATTATCGAGCAAATTTCCTGAAGCCGATAATCATTCCTCCCAAAGATAATCTGTTTG
>NZ_JBFRVX010000834.1:0-332 GCF_041475345.1 Vibrio sp. 10N.222.48.A3
AACTTGAGAGCAATTGAATTATTAGCAAGTTGCTGAGTAAGAAGCCCAACATCTGATTTAAGACTCTCTACCTGTTTAGGTAGAGATATTCCTTTAGCCACAATTTACCCTCTTAGTTAGTTTCTTTCTAGAACAGGGACTAGGAAACTCCCTGTGCTCCCTTGCAACCATGCTCGATGCAGAGTGGTTCTTGCTACAAGTTTTCGCATGAATTTCGGCAAAGGTTTTTTACCAACACCAGCGGTTTTATAAGCGTTTATACGCACATATTCAAACGAATCACGGTCTAGCATATATTCCCCTTAAATCAGTAACATGATACGAATGCGCTA
>NZ_JBFRVX010000835.1:0-232 GCF_041475345.1 Vibrio sp. 10N.222.48.A3
AACTTGAGAGCAATTGAAGCATTAGCAAGTTGCTGAGTAAGAAGCCCAACGTCTGATTTAAGACTCTCTACTTGTTTAGGTAGAGATATTCCTTTAGCCACAAGATTACCCTTTATTTTCGACTGAAATTAGTTCATAGGCGATTCCAGACTGTTCAAAAAAATCCAGTAGTTTTTGAAAGTGCTTACGGTTTTTGTAAACCTTTGCATTATCGAAAGAAGTAGTAATTGAG
>NZ_JBFRVX010000836.1:0-2171 GCF_041475345.1 Vibrio sp. 10N.222.48.A3
GGTATGCTGTTGCCATCAAAACAGACCCATATTTTAGATTTTTGTTCTAGTTTTTTGCCATTACAAAACCTAAATATATGGTTATCAAATAAAAAAGGAGTCATCCGTGTCTGAATTCCATTCTGAGATCAGTAAATTGCCCCCTGCCCCTATTTGGCAGTTTTTCGATAAAATTTGTTCAATCCCGCACCCTTCGAAACATGAAGAAGAACTTGCTCAATACATTATTGCTTGGGCAACAGAGCAAGGCCTAGATGTACGTCGTGACCCAACGGGTAACGTATTCATCAAAAAGCCTGCAACGGCGGGTATGGAAAACAAAAAAGGTGTCGTGCTGCAAGCTCACATCGATATGGTTCCACAAAAGAACGAAGACACAGTTCATGACTTCGCTAAAGATCCAATCCAACCATACATTGATGGTGAGTGGGTTACAGCGAAAGGCACAACGCTTGGCGCTGATAACGGCATGGGCATGGCTTCTTGCCTAGCGGTTCTGGCTTCGAACGAAATCCAACACGGCCCTATCGAAGTTCTACTTACCGTAGATGAAGAAGCAGGCATGACTGGTGCTTTCGGTCTTGAAGCGGGTTGGTTAGAAGGCGATATCCTTCTTAACACAGATTCAGAGCAAGAAGGCGAAGTGTACATGGGTTGTGCTGGCGGTATCGACGGCGCAATGACATTTGAAATTGCACGTAACGCGATTCCAGCTGACTTCGTAACACGTAAGCTAACGCTAAAAGGCCTAAAAGGCGGTCACTCTGGTTGCGACATCCACACAGGTCGTGCAAACGCAAACAAACTGCTTGCTCGTTTCCTAGCGGGTCACGCAAAAGAGCTAGACCTTCGCATCGTCGAATTCAAAGGTGGTAGCCTTCGTAACGCTATTCCTCGTGAAGGTTTCGTAACGGTTGCTGTTCCTGCTGAAAACCAAGAGAAACTGGCTTCGCTATACAACTACTACACAGAGCTGCTTTCAACAGAGCTAGGTAAAGTAGAAGACAGCATCGTGACTTTCAACGAAGAAGCTTCTGTAGAAATGGGCGCACTTGCGTCAGCAGACCAAGCTCGCTTTATCGCGGCACTTAACGCATGTCCAAACGGCGTGATTCGTATGAGTGACGAGATTGAAGGTGTTGTTGAAACATCTCTAAACGTAGGTGTTATCACAACAGAAGAGAACTCAATCACAGTGCTTTGCCTGATCCGTTCTCTTATCGATTCAGGTCGTAGCCAAGTAGAAAGCATGCTTCACTCTGTTGCTGAACTAGCAGGCGCTAACATCGCGTTCTCTGGTGCTTACCCAGGTTGGAAGCCAGATGCAGATTCAGAAATCATGCACATCTTCCGCGACATGTACGAAGGTATCTACGGTCACAAACCAAACATCATGGTTATCCACGCTGGTCTTGAGTGTGGTCTATTCAAAGAACCTTACCCGAACATGGATATGGTTTCTTTCGGCCCAACCATCAAGTTCCCTCACTCTCCTGATGAGAAAGTGAAGATCGATACGGTTGAGCTATTCTGGAATCAAATGGTTGCACTGCTTGCAGCTATCCCAGAAAAAGCATAATTCGATAAACTATGTATGTTCAATAAATGGTGTTTCCAATAAATAGGGCTCTTCACTAAATAGCACTTTCAGTAAACACCGTTTATAGACACAAAATAAAACAGGTACTCAATGAGTACCTGTTTTTGTATCCAATCTTTGTAGCTATGTACTTGTGACTAAATAAACAATTAAGCGCGTGAAGCCGCGTAGCTTTCTAACTCATCAATTGAAGTTTGTGCCACTACTTCGCCGTCGATGAAGTATGTCACCATCTCACCATCACGAACTCCGATCAATGTCGCACGCTCACCAGACTGGTAAGTGATGTCCATTTGGATCGTGTTTTCGTCGATCTGCTGCATTTGACCTTTCTCAATCATATCAGCACTCGTAATCGGACCCACTGGTGCTTCAGTCAGTGACTTATCAAGCTGATGGTTGATATCAAGGTAAGTATCAATCTTAGTATCAAATATATGCGGTGCACCTGTTAGTGGGTTGCTGCCCGTCCAGAACTCTAGTGAGTTGAATACCAAGTAATCAGCTGCAACTGTTAGACCGTAAGCCGGTGCAAGCAATATGTTCAAACCACCACGAGCGTAACGGTTAT
>NZ_JBFRVX010000837.1:0-4246 GCF_041475345.1 Vibrio sp. 10N.222.48.A3
ATTTTCTATTTTCTATTTGCAGACGCTTAACGGATTAATCTGTAGTTTCACTTACTATTAAGTTAAATCCCGTTCCCATCGAATCATCAATCGCCACTACTTGATACACAACACCGTTAACTAAGGTCGCAGGCGCGGAGTCAATAGCAACAGTAGATGGATCGCCAGCCACCGTAATCGTCACATAGTAAGTTCCCGCAGCTACATAAATACCATTCGCGAAATCTTTGAATTTCACATTACTCAACGCAGGCGTACTTCCAGAAATTCCCACGTTCTCGGTTAAATAAATATCAACCGAAGCTGCAATTGGATTAGCTGCAGCATGAGTAATGTTCAATACTGCACTGGTTGCAACAGAGCGTCGATTTTCTGGAACAACTAGCGCTTCCAAATTGAGAGGACTTACCGTCCCCACGGCATAGATGCTGTAATCCATTCCGGCAAACACCGCTAAACCGTCAACATCAATGAATGTTGGAGAGGTGGTTGCTGTTTCATAAATATCGATATCGTAACTGCCTGCTGCCAAATCTAAGAAGCCACGAACTTCTTTAAACATTAGAGCATCAAGAGGAGCAAACTTAGCCGAGTTTACAAACACATCCACAGAGGGTGCACCATCAACTAAATGCCCTACTCTCACTTCTGCAGATTCTGCCATGTCGTAAATTATAGATGAACTTTTGCCATCCATTACCATCAGCTTCACCGGAGACGTACTGGTTGAATCCGCTCTTGGAACTGCCGCAATAGTTAACTCGCTACCGCCAGACAGAGTGATTTCTCCAGAGTCAAAAGCAATAGCACTTCCACTCACGGTTTCTAATCTCACACGATATTGACCAGCAGGAATATTGAGCACATCGGTAAATCCTTTGTATCCCAAAGTTCCAATCGGTGCGCCTAGAGGATCATTCGGTGCTGTAACGTATAGATTCACATCACCAACTCCAGTTGCCGCGTGAACAACTTGCACATCCAAACTCGAACTCGTCGCCGTGCCTGCTGCAGGTCGTGTCACAACGAGAGCCTCAACTGGGTTGTTGGAACCGTCAGCATCACCGACCACCATCACCGTGTAATCTAAATCACCGCTTAAATCGAACTGGCTTGGCGGAATCACTGTCGCCACACCATCTCCAGGGAGTTGAACATCGACCTGTAGAGTTGTCTGGCCTTGATTGACCGAGGTATATCCAGATGCCTGAGCATAATCAACCCCAGTCCAACGAGCCTGACTATTAATTAGCACATTAGCTAGTGGAGCATCTGGCGATGCGTGAACAGCTTGCAGCTGGGTTGTTGGTTGATCGTCATCATTACACCCTACAATGAATAGGGCTGACAACGCTACAGCGAGTATAGGTGAATATTTCATTGGTCTTCTCTCCAAAAAGTTCGACCAGTTCGTCACACAGAAGATAAGCTCACGAGCAGATCTTTAAATGTTGCCTCAAAATTGGTGCAATAAACGGTCTCAATATTGTCAGCGATGAAAAAACAACCAGAGTTAAAAGTCAGGTTAATCATCACATGAATTGTTCATCAATTGATTCAAACTTCAGTACGGAGTTGCTTGGAAATGGATCAAAGGCAGGATCGAAACGTTCGCTGAGTGAGGTGTTTTTTACGAGAAAACGCTTAGAAAGAAATACTGTTGATTTTGATATGCATGTCACACTTTTTGGTATAATCGTTTGCTTAGAGCGGTATTTCACCAATTTATACACAAAATAATCGAATTTCACAAAATCAATAGAAGTGGGGATTCATCAAGATGCATAGCAACATTAAAGTTCCATCATTTAGATCGTTAGTGTGATCACGCTCACCATAATAATCATAGTTTTCACTCTGTCTCACTTTTATTTGAGAACAAAATCGCTATTATGCTCGGCATTCGGACATATAAACACGCACGGATTAGCGGGTTACTTATTTCAAACATAGAGAGTTCCATTATGCGTAAATCACTTTTAACTCTTGGCCTACTTGCAGCAGCTTCTGCTCCAGTAATGGCGGCTGATTATTCTGACGGCGATACTCACAAGAATGATTACAACTGGATGCAGTTTAATATCATGCACACTATCGATGAGAAGCCTCAGGACAAAGATCATACTTATCTTGAAATGGAGTTTGGTGGACGCTCTGGTATCTTCGATCTTTACGGTTACATTGATGTATTCAACCTAACTAACGATAGCGGCAGCGATAAAGCAAAAGACGATCAACTGTTTGTTAAATTTGCGCCTCGTATGTCTATCGATGGCCTAACTGGTAAAGACCTTTCTTTTGGTCCAGTACAAGAACTATACGTTGCAAACTACACAACTATCGATGGCAAAGCTGACGGTGGTTACGCAACTAAAACAGGTATCGGTTCAGACGTAATGGTACCTTGGTTTGGTAAAATGCAATTCAATCTTTACGCTACGTACGATCTAAATACGAAAGATTGGAACGGTTACCAATTTTCTACAAACTGGTTTAAGCCATTCGTAAACTTCGATAACGGTTCATTCATTGCTTACCAAGGTTACATCGATTACGAGTTTGGTCGTGATAGTTCATACAACCAGTCGAGCAACGGCGGAGCTATGTTCAATGGTATTTACTGGCACAATGACCAATTTGCTGTAGGTTACGGTCTTAAATTATACCAAGATGTATACGGTCTAAGAGATGGTGCTCAAATTGATAGTGCTAACCCACAATACGGCCAGTTCTCTACTTCAGGCGTAGGTCACTACTTCGCAGTAACTTACAAGTTCTAATCGAACTTCTAAGAAAGTTTCCAAAATGGCACCCTCGGGTGCCATTTTTTATTGCTTTCATTTAATGCCTCGCTATCCTTGCAGCACCACTTTCTTATCTCGGTATTGCTGTGAACATCACTATTGTTGGGCCTGGGGCTATCGGCTCTTTGTGGGCGATAAAACTACTTCAAGCGGGTCATAATGTGGCTTTGTGGAGTCGTTCCGCAGATAACTCAATTGACTTATCGCTTGATGAACAAACTTCACTTTCCTTCAGTAACAACAATATTGAGAAGCTACCAGAAAGTGATCTAGTGATCTTCACGGTCAAAGCTTGGCAAGTAGAAGAAGCAACCACCCCACTGCTTCAATATCTCGACCCTGACACTATTCTCATGTTCATGCACAACGGTATGGGAGCGGTCGATAACATTGCTAATCAAATTGACGCTCACCCAGTAGTATTGGCGACCACGACTCAAGCAGCATTCAAACCCAATAGCAACAATGTATCCCACACCGGAATCGGCCAAACTCAATTGGGTGCTTTTAACCTCAAGGGGCAACAGTGCACTTTTTTAGTTGATGTGTTGGAACATGCCTTCCCTGCCGTGAGTTGGAATCCAGAAATAACAACGGCGCTGTGGGCTAAACTCGCCATAAATTGTGCAATCAACCCACTGACTGGGCTGGAACAAATCAAAAATGGAGAGCTTGCTGACCAAAGGTTTAACGATATTTTGAGTTCTATAGTTAAAGAACTCACGCAAGTGATGCTGGCGGAAGGCATTACTTGTTCATTCGACGAATTAGAAACAAGCGTCAACAAGGTTATTCAAGCGACAGCAAAGAACAATTCATCAATGAAGCAAGATATGTTTTACCAACGAAAGACAGAGATCGACTTCATTACCGGACACTTGATAAAAACAGCACTTAAGCATCAGATAGAGGTTCCTGTTAACCAAAAGCTGTTTACGCAGGTTAAAGAACGAGAAAATCGCTGGAATCATCAAGATTAGTCAGCAACGATTAACAAGTCGCGATAAAATAACGATACCGCTCAGCATAACGCTAGCAACAATTTCCAAGATTTTAGGTAAGAATAGATGCTTGATATCAATCACATCCGAGAGCAGTTTCCTGCGCTATCACAAACCATCAATCAACAACCGTTGATTTATTTAGACAGCGCAGCAACGACACAAAAACCTCAGGTGGTTATTGATGCCATTAGCCAATACTACTCCAAACAAAATGCCAATGTTCACCGTGGCAGTCACAGCTTAACCGCGAACGCGACCAGTCAATTTGAAGCCGCAAGAGATAAGGTCGCTCAGTTTATTGGCGCGGCTTCTTCAAAAGAGATCATTTGGACTCGCGGTGCAACCGAAGCACTCAACCTGATAGCTCAAACGCACGCAAGAAGTACGCTTCAAGCTGGTGATGAGATTTTGGTTAGCGAAATGGAGCATCACGCCAAC
>NZ_JBFRVX010000838.1:0-1129 GCF_041475345.1 Vibrio sp. 10N.222.48.A3
GTTTAATGTCATTTACAGCCCTTCACATATTATTGCCCATACATATATCAACCTGTTTTCACATTGCTAATTAACCTTCTTGGTTTGGAAAAGTGAAAGCCTTGGAATAAGATGTTAGATTTTTTTGGAAGTAGTCGTAGATGTTGAGGATTTTCAACGCCTTCGACAATCAAGGTTACATCAATACGCTCAGATAGCTTAACCATAAACTTAAGTGTCTCATTGGCCACAATATCTTCCTGACATTTTTGTAGTAACGACTTATCTAGCTTAATAAAATCAAAATATTTTTCTGATAAAAGGTTAAAATTGGAGTAACCACATCCAAAATCATCAATAGCAAATCGAAAACCTGCCCCTTTAAGAGCAATTATATTTTCTTTAGCATAACTATGTAAAAGACCCTCACTATATTCAACTGTTTCAAATATTATCTTACTTCTTAACTCTGGAACTAATTTGGTTAATTCCATTACATCATCATAAAAGTCAACGATACTTAAATCTGCATGACTAATGTTAACACTGATATTAGGAAGTGTATCTTGAGTGTTTTTTGCGTATTCAATTATTTTTTTAAAAATTATAATGGTTAATGAGTAATGTAGGTGCGGCTCCGTTGCCAATAATGGCATAAATACACCAGGACCTCCGAACTCTGTGCGTTTCCACCTAAGCAATATTTCCCAAAGGTACTCTTTAGAAGTATTCATACTATAAACGACGGGTTGATAAAAAAGCTCGAACTGAGTCCCTCCCTTTTTTATATCGTGATGTAAAGCTTGGATTACCGAACGGGTTCTAACGTTTTTTTCATAGTCATTAATGTTATATATGTAGACACCATCAATAGATTGAAGTGACTTTTTAACACTGTAAGCCATTCTTCTAAACAACTGATTTTTATCTTGGGGTTTATCAAAATTAGATAGGATCATGCTAGCAAGAGAATAATCAAAAGTTAGGGTTTTATCGCCTACTTTCTTTTCATGAGGCAAAGAGAATTGAATTTTTTGTTGCTGCTCAAGGATTTTTTTTTCTTCCCAGGGAGTATCGCTTTCAAATACAAGAACAATGTATTTGTCTTCAAACAAACCGATAACCCTTGGTGAAAGTGTCTCACTTAGGT
>NZ_JBFRVX010000839.1:0-3066 GCF_041475345.1 Vibrio sp. 10N.222.48.A3
GTGATATCTAGTAAAGCCCCCTCAAGTAGCTCGCTTTGTACATCAAAGCGAGCTCCATCTTATGACAATAATTCTCTGTCAATAAGTTGCTCTTCCTTTGGTTTTAACACTCTGGCAAAGTTGCTTTGAAGGGAGAATTTTCGGACGACGCAAAGCTCAAGCAGGAGCTAACTAACCGTGGCTACACTAATCTCTCTCGATTAGGTAGACGTGTACTTCAAGCCCAGCACCCTAGCTGGGGCGTCGTTACTATAAAGTATGCTCAAGCAGTAAAGCACCGTCACTTTCTCAAACAAGAGGCTGAGTTTCTCTATTCCAACTCCAATTATAACTGGCCAGAATATTGCGATTATTTCTCTAACCAGCAGAGTGACTATCTAGTCCTTTCCCACATTTGTGGAATAACACTATTACAAATCCAAACCGAGCCTTCTAAGTCAAACAACTTCCCTACCAACTGGATTACCTTGCTAGAGCGCTCGATTCATCAAGTCCACAAACTTGGTTTCGTTCATGGTGACATTAAACCATCTAACATCGTATTGACTCCTCAAGGGCAAGTACATTTAATTGACTTCGGCTCTGTCATAAAGAACGGAACTCTGCGTTCCGAGCTACGTTTTGAAAGCTATACACCAAGGTATTCAACACCTAGTTCAGTCTTAGGCAAATTCGATGACTGGTTCGCTCTTGCAGTGATACTAGAAGAGTACTTTGACCAATTTGATAACAAAAGTAGCTCAAAACAGTCCTTCCAATACATAAGTCTACCTAGCAGGTATCACATGCTGTTAAGGAAATGTAGGAGCTAGAATAGTATTAGCCCGAGACTACACCATAGATAAAGTTATTCTTTGTTAAATAAAGGTTAACATATAAAATATCTATTCATAGAAAGGGACTCCATTATTTCCTTTTAGATTCCAAAACCAATAATTAACCCTCCAGAAATCATGCATTTCCACCAAATTCCACTACGCTTTAATAGCATAGAACATAGCAATCTGATTAAATTTTTTAGGGACGAAAAATGAATCAAATTACGACAGATAAACCCATTATTCTGGTTGTTGATGATATCCCAGACAACATCCACACCCTGTCAGGTATCCTCAATGAAGACTTTAAAATTAAAGCTGCGACGTCAGGTCAAAAAGCGTTAAAGATTGCCTCTTCACATCCAAAACCACACCTGATCCTGCTCGATATAATGATGCCAGAAATGGATGGGTATGAAGTGTGTCGCCGACTTAAAAATGATCCAGTCACCGCCAATATCCCTGTAATTTTTGTTACCGCGAAAACCGATATGGTCGATGAACAAATGGGCTTTGAGCTAGGCGCTGTTGATTACATCACTAAACCAGTTAGCCCACCTATTGTGAAAGCTCGTGTTGTCACGCAAATCTCCCTCTACGACCAAAACTTGGCACTGTCTCGCAAGGTACGACAAAGAACGGAAGCTTTGGCAATGAGTCGATTGGAGATAATCCGCAAGCTCGGCCGGGCAGCAGAGTACAAAGACAATGAAACGGGAATGCACGTTGTAAGAATGAGTTACTACTCGAAAATTCTGGCTCAGCAGTTAGACGTGCACGAAGAGTGGGTTGAGCTACTATTCCAAGCGGCGCCAATGCACGACATCGGTAAAATTGGCATCCCGGACAACATATTAGGCAAACCAGGAAAGCTGGATCCTGAAGAGTGGGCAATCATGCAAACACACGTCACCATTGGTGGGGACATCATTGGTGATAACGATTCCAAACTACTAAAACTCGCCCAAGAAATTGCGCTATATCATCATGAAAAATGGGATGGTAGCGGCTACCCTCACAAGCTATCCGGTGAAGATATCCCTCTCAGCGCGCGAATTGTAGCGATTGCCGACGTATTCGACGCATTGACTAGCGAACGCCCATACAAAAAAGCTTGGCCTATTCAAAAAGCGATTGAGCTGATTCAAGAACAAGCTGGCCATCATTTTGACCCTAACTTAGTGCCTATCTTCATAAATAAGCTCGACGAGATGTTAGCGATCAAAGACTCTTTTTCTGATGAACCAGAACACTAAGTTCGCTGGTACTTTATCAATACAGGTACTTTATGAATACTGTTTCAAGATTTGCTACTGATTCCAAAATAATCTTAATCTCTTTTCTCGTTGCGGCTGTCGTTGTGTTTTCCGTCGCAGTGGGCGCTTGGATCAATCTCAACGATCGCTTCATCGGTGTCGAACAGTACGCTTCTAGTACTCGACTATTGACCTCCCTCGATAAACTGCGTGTTTACGAGTTGTCTTTCAGTAACGACTATAACGAAAAAGTCATTGCCAACTTTAATCAAGAAGCAAAGCAAACTATAAGTTTAGCCGACGATTATGCCAATCAATATGCGGAATCACTTCCGAGCAATCTACTCACGGAATATTTGATTCAATTCAAGCAATATGTCGGGCTTATTGAGTTGAATCAATCTACCCGAGCGCTAATGGATGAACGATCTAATGCCGCGACCGAGCTATTGCGAGAGATGAGAGATTTGCACAATCAAGCCATTAATCAAAACAGTCAAAATATTCGAGGGTTGCGATTAACTAGCGAAGAATTGACTAACGTTGCCTTAAAAACAAGTCAACTCGCTACTCTCGCCGTTAATATACAAAACCTTGAAAAAGAATATTTGCTCGACGGAAACCTAAAGACCTACTCACTGGTCAAGGTTGAGATGCAAAAGGCTTCACAGTTGATTACCGAATTACACGCTCAAATTTTAGATGACAAAGGACAACAACGTTTAGAGATTGTTGAAAAGGCAAAAAATCGCTATTACACCAACTTAGTTCAACTTCAAGGCGTACCGGTCTCTTCTAAAAAGTTAACAGCCTCGCTCATCAATCAAGTCACTTTGAGCGGCTCTGAATTTTCGCGTTCGGTTGGATTACTCTATCAAGCTAAACAGATCCAAGTCGCAGAACTGAATCATCTCATTTCTCAATCTCAAGCAGAACTCTCTTCCCAACTGCTCATAGGTCAAGACCTATTGGCGATTCGCACACTACTGAGT
>NZ_JBFRVX010000840.1:0-4243 GCF_041475345.1 Vibrio sp. 10N.222.48.A3
ACGCTAATCCGCTCTACTCCAAATAATGGACAGCACGCACTATTTAGCTGACTGGCATTTGCTCAAAACGGCCTTTTACAAAATCAATGAAGGTTCGAATTCGGCTCGGTTGATAGCGGTCTCGATGGTATATCGCTGAAAAGTCCACTTTCGGCACTACCCACTCATCAAACACCTGCACCAGTTGCCCTTCGTTGAGCTCTTGTAAGCAATAGATGGTTGGAACACGAATAATCCCATTGCCCGACTTCGCGCCCTGTACCAACACTCGGCCATTCTTACATTGCAGCCTACCCGTCACATGCACATCGACTGTTTTCTTAGTGTCATCCAAAGCTTGAAAGCTCCATTTACGCACCGAGCCCGTTAAGCAATCATGGTGGATGAGATCTTTAGGATGGTTTGGCTTTCCTTTGCGAGCAAAATATTCTGGGCTCGCGAGTGTTCCCATTTCAATATCCAATAGCTTTCTAGCGATAAAGCCCGCATCTTCAAGACTCCCCATACGAAAAGCGATATCAAACGCATCTTCAATCAAATCGACTCGGTTACTACTGAAATCAAGACTGATGCTGATGTCTGGGTAAAGCTGCATAAATTCATTGACCAGATCCGCGATGATCACCTCACCAAGATACCCTCCGACACAGTTTACTTTTATGTCGCCGCGCACCTCTTCGACATCGTCGACAGCAGCAATCAGAGCTTGGTCTATATTATCTAAGGCTTGTTCACATCTCGCGTACAGATCTTGCCCTGCATGCGTCAGTCTTAAAGTTCGAGTGGTGCGGATAAACAGTGTCACACCCATCTGCTTTTCTAGGCTACTCACTTGGCGTGATACGTGGGAGCGTGAAACATCTAACTCCTCCGCCGCTTTGGTGAAATTACCTAAACGAGCGATAAGAACGAAGGAGCGAATATCAGACAGGTTAATTTGATTGAGCATAGTCGCCAGCTTACTAATGAAGTTATGAGATAGACGCTTTTATTGTTGCATCACGGCAACAGTGTTTCAAGTAAAGCGCTATATATCAACAATGCTATTTTCCTTAATATACCTCCATCGCAACGAAGCAAGGCAACAAGCACTTGATTCGAATGCACTTAAACAATACGTCGTAGCCAACCGACGCAATAAAAGTACAGAGGAAATAAAATGAAAAAACTAATCGTAATTACAGGTGCAAGCTCTGGTATTGGTGAAGCAATCGCTCGTCGTCTAAGCGATGAAGGTCACCCTCTACTACTTTTAGCTCGTCGTATTGACCGCCTTGAAGCGTTGAACCTACCAAACTCTCTATCAGTAAAAGTAGACGTAACAGACAAAGCGTCTTTTGATGCAGCAATCGCACTAGGTGAAGAGAAATTTGGCCCTGTAGATGCACTTATCAACAACGCTGGTGCAATGCTTCTTGGTCAAATTGATACTCAAGACGCTCAAGAGTGGAAGACAATGTTCGATGTAAACGTGATTGGTCTGCTAAACGGCATGCAATCTGTACTTGCTCCTATGATGGAACGCAACACAGGTACTATCATCAACATCAGCTCAATTGCGGGTAAGAAAACATTCCCAAGCCACGCAGCTTACTGTGGTACTAAATTCGCGGTACACGCTATTTCTGAGAACGTTCGTGAAGAAGTTGCTGCTTCAAATGTTCGTGTTACCACTATCGCACCGGGTGCTGTAGAGACTGAACTTCTGTCTCACACAACATCTCAAGAGATCAAAGACGGTTACGATTCTTGGAAAGAAGACATGGGCGGCGTATTGGCTGCTGACGATATTGCTCGCGCGGTATCGTACGCTTACCAACAACCACAGAATGTATGTATCCGTGAGATTGCTCTAGCACCAACTAAGCAACAGCCATAGGCCTTTGCTATCGCTATTAAATAAGCGATGAACTAAAAAAACGCCACTGCTTAACAAGTAGTGGCGCTTTCGTTTTGGTGGTAACGATGATTGCAATCGCCACATCAATTTTTATTCATGTATGATTTGCTTGCGTTGTTTGTGACGTTGTTGATCAAAAGAAAAAAGCGCCCAAGCTGGCTGGTGCTTGAGCGCTTTTAACAAACTAAAGATGTTGATTAGAAGTTGTAACCACCACCAATCATGAATACCCATGGATCAATATCAACGTCTGTTGAGTACTGTTTCCCACCAGCCTTGTACTTGGCTGTAGTATCGATGTCTGCGTACCAGACGGATGCGTTTAAAAACCAGTCGTCGTTGATCATGTAATCCATACCAACATTCGCAGCCAGTCCCCACGAATCATCAAGGGACAAGTCACTTAAACCAGCATCTTTAGCCGCACCATTAAGCTCTTCGTCAAAGAATACGGTGTAGTTAATACCAGCACCTACGTAAGGACGGAACTTGCTGTTTGCTTCGCCGAAGTAGTACTGAACCATCAACGTTGGTGGTAAATGTTTTGTCTCGGCGATATCACCTAAACCACCATGGTTTGTAGAAATTGTATGGGAGAACGGCGTCGCTGCAAGAATCTCGAGACTGATGTTGTCTGTAAACATGTAGCCAAATGTCAATCCAAGTTGGGTGTTTGAATCCACACCAAATTTTGAACCCGATGTCTCCAAAACATCTCCACTGCTATCGTTAGGAGACACTATTGCGGCACCAGCACGGATGATGAAATCACCTTCTTTATGAGCAAAAGCACTAGTTGACATAAGAGCCGCAACAACCGCAATACCACATACTGTTTTTTTCATTATAATTTCCTTTTGAGGGCTTAATCGTTATTGGTGAATGAGTAATCATTTCTTATTTTGCGTGCAAGGTAGCATATAATAACCCTACTTTATTGATGGAAATCAATTTGTGAAAACTTGTGAGAACTTATGTAAATTTGCATCGACTTGATCACTTTATCGCTTCATTTTATTGACAGTTTTGTAATGCAACTTTCCCGTGCGTCATTTTGTTAATTTAACCCCTTCACCTTGCCCGGGTCTATTTGGATCAAAATAGAGCAAGCCAATATCTCGTACGCATCAATTTGGTGCACTTCCACAATAATCACTCTCACCTCGTTTAATATTCAATGAGTTACATTTGGCTTAGTGCTTGCAAGTCTATGTTCATAATCATAAATACATTGAGGTTCTGACTATGCAAGACACTCTAACAATCGTTCTGGCCGGCGGTGTAGGCTCTCGGCTTTCTCCCCTTACCGATAACCGTGCAAAACCTGCGGTACCTTTTGGCGGTAAATATCGAATCATCGATTTCACGCTCGCGAACTGCTTACACTCTGGGCTGCGCCAAATTTTGGTGCTGACTCAGTACAAGTCTCACTCTTTACAAAAACATTTAAGAGATGGTTGGTCGGTGCTTAACCCCGAGCTCGGCGAATACATCACCAATGTCCCCCCACAAATGCGTACAGGTGATAGTTGGTATAGCGGTACTGCCGATGCGATTTATCAAAACTTGTATCTGCTTTCTCGTAGCGAAGCTAAGCATGTAGTGGTGTTATCAGGCGACCATATCTATCGCATGGATTACGCGCCAATGCTCAAGCAACATAAAAAGAACGAGGCCGATCTAACCGTAGCGTGCATGGAGGTTTCGATTGATGAAGCCAAAGAATTTGGTGTGATGGAGATAGATGAATCTCTAGAGATCAATAACTTTACCGAAAAGCCACGTTACCCTGCATGTGTCCCCGGTAGGCCGACTCGAAGCATGGCTTCAATGGGTATTTACGTCTTTGATAAAGAGGTGTTAACACAAGCGCTACTGGCGGATGCCGAAGATCCGAACTCAAGCCATGATTTCGGTAAAGACATTATTCCTAAATTGGTCGGCAACAACAGTGTTTACGCGTATAAGTTTGGCGACGAAGAAGGCCGAGTGACCCAAGATGCGTACTGGAGAGATGTCGGTACTATCGACTCTTACTACCAGTCTAATATGGATCTGTTAAAGCCAGCCTCACCTATAGATTTATACCAACCAGATTGGGCGATTCGCACCTACGAGCCGCAACTGCCACCTGCACGCACCATTGCTTCTGTAGAAGGAAACCAAGGAATATTCATCAACTCGATGATAGCGAATGGCGTAGTGATCGAAGGTGGCTCTGCGCAAAACTCTATCTTCTTCCCGAAAGTGAAAGTCAGTAATGCCGCGATTGTGATTGATAGTATTCTGTTTGAAGATGTTGAGATTGGGAAAAATTGCCATATTCAAAACTGCATCATAGAT
>NZ_JBFRVX010000841.1:0-3420 GCF_041475345.1 Vibrio sp. 10N.222.48.A3
GTTTTATACTAAAAGTTGAACCTTATCCTTGGTAGTTAACTCGGACAATGAGTAAACTATAAGATCACTTAGTGAGGTATCAAATGCAACAGTATGACAATCAACGACATGAGTTTACTCCGCAAGATGTGGAAATAGTCTCAAAAGAGACGCTGTTTCGTGGTTTTTTCAAAATGGTTAAGTACACATTTAAACATAGACTGTTTGAGGGCGGCTGGAGCCAACCAATCGAGCGTGAGATGTTTGAGCGTGGACATGCTGCCGCTTTGCTACCTTATGATCCTGTGCGTGATGAAGTGGTGATCGTCGAACAGATCCGTGTCGGTGCTCTAGAGCATGAGAACCCGTGGCAATACGAAATTGTTGCGGGGATTATTGATACCGATGAATCACCACAAGATGTTGCTCGTCGTGAGGCGATGGAAGAAGCGGGGGTCGACGTCGGATCTGTATTGCCTATTACTTCGTATTATCCTTCATCCGGCGGTTGCTCAGAAAAGCTCGACGTCTTTGTTGGTTGTGTTGACGCCACGACAGCAAAAGGGGTTCACGGATTGGATTACGAAGGTGAAGATATTCGCGTGCAAGTGATGAGTCGCGAAGCCGCTTATCAGTTAGTAAAAGACGGTGTGTTTGAAAATGGCGCCACGATCATTGCGCTGCAGTGGCTACAATTGAACTACCAAGAATTACAGTCAGAGTGGATAGATTAACGTCATGCCAAATATAGCAGTCAAAAAACCGTATCATGTCGATTTGGCTGAATTGATGCGAGTTTACGAGACTAACTATGCCAAACTTAATGCTCTGTTACCGGTTGAGCATGAGGTTGGTGACGTTCGCTGTTACCAAGCCGTTAATATGGTGTATCAATTGACAGTGAATGAGGTCACAAAATACACCACATTAATAGATATATGTCAGAGTGACGCGATGCCAGTGTTTCCTTTGCCAAAAATGTCTGTCAGGCTATATCACGACGCTCGAGTTGCAGAAGTGTGCGCTAGCGGGGATTTTTCGCGAGTCAAAGCAAAATATGACTATCCCAACACAAAACTTCTGCAAAAGGATGAGAAATTTCAATTGAACAAATTTCTTGGGGAATGGTTAACGTTTTGTTTAAAAACAGGTATCAGCCGAACCCCAGTTTCTTTTTAATTGAGCCTATTTAAAAACACTTTTAAAGTCTAAACAGTAACGTATCTGGATTTGTTATTTTGGAATTATCACACACTTCAAAATTTGATGAGAGCAGTATTAAGCTTGTACAGCTAACGGACACGCATTTATTTGCGCCGAGCAATGGCAGCTTATTAAGCATCAACACTCAAGATAGCTTTCGTGCTGTAGTCGATGCCATTGTTAGTCAGGGCTTTGACTATCAAGCGATTTTAGCAACCGGTGATATTTCTCAAGATCACAGTGCTGAGTCGTACCAAAAATTTGAGTCAGGAATTCAACCTTTGGATAAACCGTGTTACTGGTTGCCAGGGAATCATGACTTCAAACCGAATATGGGCAGTGTTTTACCATCACCACAAATACAGTGCGTTGAGCATGTTTTGCTAGGTAATAATTGGCAGATGGTGATGCTGGACTCGCAAGTGGTTGGTGTGCCTCACGGACGTCTCAGTGATCAACAGCTTGATCTACTAGAACAAAAGCTAACCGAATTTCCCGAACGTAATACCTTGGTTCTGCTGCACCACCATCCACTATTGGTTGGCAGTGCATGGCTGGATCAACATAATCTGAAAGATGCTGATCAATTTTGGGAAGTGGTTCAACAGCACACCAATGTGAAAGCGGTACTGTGTGGTCACGTTCATCAAGACATGAATCGAGATCATCATGGTGTACAAGTCATGGCAACACCGTCGACTTGTGTGCAATTCAAGCCTAACTCAGATGACTTTGCGGTTGATACTTTGTCACCTGGTTGGAGAGAGATTGAATTGCATCAAGATGGATCAGTAAGTACGCAAGTACGCCGTTTACCTCATGGACAATTCTTACCTGATTTTGAAGCGGCAGGTTATTGATGTTTGATTCTGAACAGCAAGCCGCTAAGCCGCCACTGCTTCTCTATATTCACGGCTTTAACAGTTCATCACGTTCCCACAAAGCAACGGTGATGACTGACTATTGCGCGGAGCATCGTCCTGATATCAAGGTGATGACACCTCAACTGCCGAGTTTTCCTCAGCAAGCGGCCATTTATTTGCAGCAACTGGTGGAGCAATATAAAGAGCAATATCAGATAGCGTTGGTAGGTAGCTCGTTGGGTGGCTATCTTTCAACATGGCTGAATAGTCACTATGGCTTTAAAGCTGTGGTTGTGAACCCAGCCGTTAAGCCGTATGAGCTTCTTGCTGACTATTTAGGTGAACAAGTAAATCCATACACAGAAGAGCGATATGTTCTGGAAACAAAACATATCAATGAACTGAAGGCGTTAGAGGTTCCGGCTATCGCTCAGCCGAGTGACTTCTGGTTACTTCAGCAAACGGAAGACGAAGTTCTGGATTACCGACAAGCGGTAGAGAAGTACCAAGGTGCAGTACAGACAGTAGAAGAGGGCGGGGATCATAGCTTTGTTAATTTTGAACGCTACCCCCAACAAATCATCACCTTTCTAAATCTTTAATCTGTTTCAGCAATCAAGTAATTTTCTCTTGTTTGACTGTTATTTCATCTATCAGTGGTGAAATATCATAGTTTGATGCCTTAGTTTTTGAACTAGCTTGACATCATTACTCAGCTTCCAGACTATATTCCCCAATACTTCGCTCGTTCGCTCTACTATGACGGTTCATAGTAATGATTTCGCTTTAGTCAAACTAGAGCCAGCGAACTGACGCAAACTTTTTGAGTAAACTCCGTATTATGACTGAACAATATAATGCAAAAGACCTCGAGGTACTTGAAGGTCTCGACCCCGTGCGACACCGCCCGGGAATGTATACCGAGACAGAAAGACCAAACCACCTTGCCCAAGAAGTCATTGATAACTCGGTTGATGAAGCACTAGCGGGACACGCTAAGAAGATTAAAGTCGTGTTGCATGCTGACCAATCGTTAGAAGTGACGGATGATGGCCGTGGTATGCCGGTTGATATCCACCCTGAAAAAGGCATCTCAGGTGTTGAGCTGATTTTAACTAAGCTCCACTCTGGCGGTAAGTTCTCGAACAATAACTACAAGTTTTCAGGTGGTTTGCACGGGGTAGGTATCTCGGTGGTGAACGCGTTGTCAAAACGTGTTGAAGTGACGGTTCGCCGTGACGGTCAGGTACATGAAATTGCCCTTGAAGGTGGTCATGCCGTAACGGATCTTACTGTTACAGGTACTTGTGGTCATCGCAATACCGGTACGACGGTACATTTTTGGCCAGATCCAAAATATTTCGATAGCTCTAAG
>NZ_JBFRVX010000842.1:0-9680 GCF_041475345.1 Vibrio sp. 10N.222.48.A3
TGCCGAAGTTGGTTCATCCAGCAAAATGAAAGAGGGCTCTAGAATCAGTGCGCGAGCAATCGCGATACGTTGTCTTTGTCCGCCAGAGAACTCATGCGGATAACGGTTTATTGAATTCGGCTCTAAGCGAACTTCAATCAATGCTTTGCGCGCTCTTTCTAAACGTTCTTGCTTGGATAGATGAGGTTGATGCACCGTTAAGCCTTCGGTGATGATTTCCCCAACGGTCATGCGTGGTGATAAAGAACCATAAGGATCTTGGAACACCATTTGGACATCTTTCTTGAGCTTGTGACGCTCTTTATCATTTAATAAGCTAACGTCTTGGCCTTTGTAAACAATACGTCCGGTACTCGGCAGCAAGCCGATTAATGCACGTCCAAGGGTCGATTTACCTGACCCTGATTCACCCACAATGCCTAGCGTTTCGCCTTGTTTAAGATTCAACGAAATGCCTTTTACGGCTTCGAAATACTGACTTTTACTCTTGATGAAATGTGATTTAACCAAGAATTGAACTCGGATATCGTCAGCACATAATAGTTCTGGAGCTGACGCCTCAACAGGAACCTTAGCGCCTTTAGGAATCGAGTTAATCAGCATGCGTGTGTAATCGTGTCTTGGATTCTCGAATAAGGCTTGAGTCATCCCTTCTTCAACTAGCTCACCTTTGCACATCACCAGAACACGGTCGGCAAAATGTTTTACTACGCCAAGGTCATGGGTGATGAACAAAATTGCCATGCCCATTTTGTTTTGGATTTCTTTGATAAGAGAAAGCACTTCCGCTTGTACGGTCACATCCAATGCGGTGGTAGGTTCGTCGGCAATCAAAATATCGGGCTCGTTGATCAAAGCCATCGCAATCATGATGCGCTGTAATTGACCACCTGAAAACTCATGCGGATACTTGTTGTAAGCCTGCTCTGGCATTGGTAAATGCACAAGATTGAAGAGCTCTAGCACACGCTGTTTTGCTTTTGATTTCGATACATTGCGGTGACACATAATGGCTTCCGCCACTTGTGTACCCACGCGCAGGTATGGGTTGAGAGATGTCATTGGTTCTTGAAAGATCATTCCGATCCTGTCACCACGAATTGACTGCATCTCTCGTTCAGTCTTTTTGAGTATCGACTGACCTTCAAATTCGATTTCCGATTGAGCATCAATGATGGCGTTATCAGGAAGCAAACGCATTAAAGCGTTGGAAGAGACAGATTTACCTGAACCCGATTCGCCAACAATGGCCAAGGTTTCACTAGAATTAAGAGTAAAGTTAATCTTTTTTACCGCATCAATGATTCCATCATTGGTTATGAATTTAACGGAGAGATTATTAACTTTAAGAATGGCCCGGTCCGACATGATATATCCTTATCAATTTAAGACATTAGGTGAAGATTGAACTTCTGAAGTGGTTTTAAGTTGCCCAAAATGGTGATGAGCGCGTTGAATTTGTTCTAGTTCGAGCATCCAATGTGAGCTGCGCTGAGCACTGCAAAATGCGATCAGGTGATTGAGTAAATCTTCGCTCTGCTTTTCCAATAACCTAAAGGTACGTTGAATCAACTCTGTACCTTCAAGAGAGATAAATTGCATCAATGCATAAGATTGGTTCAAGGTGTCGAAGGCTTGTTGGTGCTGGCCTAAACGATTGAGAATCTCTGATTGAGCGACACTGGCGTCTCTAAGGCCTGAAATTAAGCAAGCAAACTGGCAGGGTTTGATGTCACTTTGGTATGCCGCGTTTTGGATGTGATGAGGAAGAGAGGTGAGAACATCGTTATAGAGGCGCTGTGCTTCGGGCCAATGACCTTGTTCCATTAACTGTTCAGCTTTTAGGTAGTGCATCCAGCAGCGTTCAATTTCCATGTCCACATCCTTAATTTTAAATATCCTAAAATGTTAATGATATTTATTATCAATTGCAAATTAAAATCATTCACATGCTAAGTTGGTGAATTAAATCTCTCGTTATTGCTAAAAACGGAGTAAATTGGTTGTTATTTGTTCAGTTGAACAGCTGTGCAGCGTAAGTCACTAAATTTATAGGTAATTACATCTACACTGATTTTATCTACACCCAAGTAATGAAGGACTAAGGAGGCGGCGATGGCGATGCAAAGACTCAATACAGAACAGCTGTATAAGGTAGCGGAACTCGATAAGCTACCATGTAAGTCGACCAAAGAACTGGCTCCAATTGACGAAATCGTCGGGCAAGAACGAGCACAAAAGGCCGTTGAGTTCGCGATGTCAATTAAGGAAAAGGGTTACAACATTTATGCGATAGGTCGAAATGGTCTGGGTAAACGCACCATGATCTTGCGCTACCTAAACCGACATCCTCAAGAAGTACAGGAGCTTTTTGATTGGTGCTATATCGCGAATTTTGAAGACATTCGTACACCTAAGGTGCTGAAATTACCTCGTGGTGTTGGCAGCAGTTTGAAGCAAGATATTGAAAAGCTGATGCGTAAGCTTCTTAAAGCAATGCCACTCGCATTCGATAACGAGATGTACTTTAATCGCGCTGACCGATTAAAAAATCAGTTGGCCGCTAAGCAACAAGCGGCGTTAGAAGCGATCAGTCAAGAAGCAAAAGATAAGGGCATTAACCTGACGATCACGACTCAGGGTGACTACCAATTTGTCGCGATGAATGGCGATGATCTTCATACCGAAGAGAGCTTCGACTTACTCACGCCAGAAGAGCAAGATCAATTCGATAAAACCATTGATGGATTGGAAGTCGGGCTGCGGACCATTTCTCGTGAACTGACCGAGCTTGAAGAGACGTACACAGAGAAAGTTCAAAAGTTGAATGATGATACGGCGCGAGATGTTATTACCCACTTCATCAAGCAGTTGAAGCAAGATTACAGCCAATATCCTGATATTAAAAAGTACCTTACAGCACTGCGTAAAGACATTGTCGACAACGCAGATATTTTCTTAGAAGAGAGCACAGAGCAAGCAGAAGTTGCGACCGCCTCTTTGGATAAGAAAATGCCACGTCGCTACAAGGTGAACGTGATTGTGAGCCAGAAGGAGGAGACTCTGCCGATCGTGGTGGAAGAGAATCCAAATTATCACTCTCTGTTTGGTTATGTCGAGACGGCAACGTTCAAAGGCACCGTATTTACGGACTTCTCTTTGATTCGTGCAGGTAGCTTACATAGAGCCAATGGCGGCGTCTTGCTGATGGATGCGGTCAAAGTACTTGAACAACCTTATGTATGGGAAGGCTTGAAGCGCGCGCTGCGTTCGCGTCAATTGAGCTTCACGTCATTAGAAAAAGAGGTCACGTTAACGGGGGCGGTATCACTTGATCCTGAGCCTATTCCATTGGACGTTAAGATCATCCTGTTTGGTGATTATCGAACTTATCAACTACTGCAACATTACGATGCGGAGTTTGGTGAATTGTTCCGTGTGACGGCCGATTTTGAAGATGAGATGAAGCGTACTGCGGATTCTGAAATGCATTACGCACGCTTCATTTCAAGTATCGTGCACGACAACAACATGCTGCATTGTGATCGCAAAGCGATTGCTCGCATCATTGAGCACAGTTCTCGTCAGGCGGGTGACCAAAGTAAGTTGTCGCTGCACTCGGCACACATTGCCAACCTGCTTCGTGAATCAAACTACGTGGCGAAAGGAGCGAAGTCGAACCTGATTCGTGCTACGCATGTCGACCAGGCGCTATCGAACCAACAGATGCGTGTCGGGCGACTGCAAGACAGCGTCATGGAAACCTTCACCAACGGTACAACACTGATTCATGTGGATGGTCAGGCGGTTGGGCAGGTCAATGCGCTGTCTGTACTCAGCACAACCGATCATATGTTTGGCGCACCGAACCGGATCACGGCAACCACGGCTTATGGTGACGGTGAAGTGATTGATATCGAGAGAAACGTAGATCTAGGCGGCAGTATTCACTCGAAAGGGGTGATGATCTTATCGGCTTACCTTTCTTCGGTATTTGGTAAGACAGCGAAAGTACCGCTTACTACCAATATCACCTTCGAACAATCGTATGGTGGCGTCGATGGTGATAGCGCGAGTATGGCTGAGTTCTGTGCGGTGGTGTCTGCATTTTCTAAGCAGCCGAACCGTCAAGACATCGCGATTACCGGCTCGATGAACCAGTTCGGTGAGTCTCAGCCTATTGGTGGTGTGAATGAGAAAATTGAAGGCTTCTTTGATGTGTGCGAAATCAAAGGACGTTCAAATGAGCAAGGGGTGATCATCCCACGTTCAAATGTTCACAACCTGATGCTGCGTAATGACATCGTAAAAGCGGTTGAAAAGGGCGAGTTTAATATTTGGGCTATCGACCATGTGACTGAAGCGATTGAGCTGTTTACAGGCAAAGCCGCCGGTGAGGCGAGTGACGAGGGGAGCTATCCAATCGATACTATCTTTGGTATCGCTCAAGCTAAACTGAACGCACTGCGTAAATAGTCTAATATCTATAAACCCAGCTAGCTTTTTAATTAGATAAGTATTTGAAAGTTAGACAGATAGACAAAACTAAAAAGCCATCGACATAAAAATCGATGGCTTTTTTTGATTGCGACTTTGCTCGCTATTGAGTCGTCTGTATCTGGTCTGCTTACGGTATTCGGTGAAAGCAATGTGCTAAATGACTTTACCTATTTCGCAAACAGAGCTTGGTGCCATCGAACTTCAGCTTCGCCAACAAGTGCTTGGCATTAGAGCGGCCAATATCATCAAATTCTACCCCGTATCGAGCGTAATGCGTTGATTTTTGGAGATTACAGATAATGCCTTTCAATGGCGGTATTAGTGGGCCATTGTAGTTCTCAGGTGTAACTTCAATAGAGACTCGATCGGCAATTTGAATCGCACGAGAAGTCGGTGAAGTAACAAAACGACAACCACTTTTCGATAAGTCTCTAATCTCACAGTTTGCTCGTTGATCGTTGAAGATGATTCTGGAAGCTAAGTTCACCTCGTAGCGTGTCTCTTTACGCAGTTGGGTTACTTGCATCGAGCTTGGTGTTGAAAGCACAAGTATAGGGAAGGGATCTCCAATCCTATGGTGAATTTGGCTTTTAAAGTGGATAAGAGCGCCTTCTCCTCGCAGAGAGTACGCACGAGCTGTCATCCAAAAACCTTCTTGAAAGAAAAAGCTCAGATCATCGTTGGATACGTCGGGAACCTCAACCACAATGCAGTTATCACTGTGTGTACCGATAAATTTGGTGGTGGCGAGAAACTTAGTACCAACTGGAGTCGATACATTTAATGTTAGTTCACTGCCGTGCTCTATCATGGCCAGTGCATCGGTGCTATTTAATGTAGAAACGGTGCGGTTACGAGGATCTTGAAGTGCCTGATTATGCTCCAAAGGCTTCTTCAGTGGTGCGTTCATTATATGTTCTCCATGCGCCAACATGCGTCTGTTTGTTATATTGGTAACTTGCTATTAAGGGGCAAATACGTGCTAGATTTAGCAGGTGCAATTACATAAATTAAGTGCAATTACATAGACTAGGTAGATGTACTCACATAGATTTATAGAGTGCCTTTATCTTTATTGATTCGTTATTAAGCCGATGGCACAGAGTTATTTACTTTGTTTGTAAGTACTTAGTTCTATTTGTATAAGCTTGAGTTAGTCTATTACAAGGAATGAATACTTCAAATTTTTATTGTTTGTCGTATCAATTATTTTCAGGAGTTGAGAATGCAGGCAACAAAATGGGATCAAGATGCGAACCAGATCACAGTTGAGCTAGCACCCAACCAGTTCGCGGTTGTTAAGTATCAAAAGGATGGAGATGTACTACATATCACATCGACACGTATTCCTGATGAGCTTCAAGGTAAGGGCTTCGGTAAGGTGATGATGGAGTCGGTACTGACTGAAATTGAACAAGCAGGTTTTAAAATTGTACCGATTTGTAGCTATGTGATTCACTATATGAATAGGCAGCCACAGTGGGCACACCTTTTATCCGATAAAGCATAGTAACGAGTATATGTCTCAATCAATATCGTCAAAAAATATCGCTCAACCGATAGCGAATTCAAGTCAAAATCAGCCAGAGCTTTATCAACAAAAGTTTTATCAAAATGAGCTTTATCAAAAAATAGCGGCCTCACTGGGTTGTCATCAAGGGTTTGATGTCCAGGTGATTCAAAGCCTATGGGGCGGGTATGGTGAATTAGTTCGTTTGGTTTTTTCTAAAGACAGGCGTTCTTCATTCAACAGTGTGATTGTTAAACATGTCGCATTGCCAGATAAAGCAGAACACCCAAAGGGTTGGAATACCAAACTTTCTCATCAACGAAAGGTGCACTCTTACCAAGTTGAGACCGCGTGGTATCAGTCGTTTACCCAACAGTGGGATGAGCGTTGCCCTGTACCTGTAGGGCTGCAATGTGAGTTACAAGAGCACGAGTGGCTGATTGTGATGCAAGACTTGGCCGAAATCGGTTTTCCGTTAACTTCTCAGTTTGATGTGCTTGCTGCTTTTGATGATTCAGCAATCCAAGATACTCAGTCTGATCTGGCGTCTGGTTACACACTAGAAGAGCAAAACCAACGCGATGCTTGCCTTAAATGGCTCGCTAACTTTCACGCAAAGCACATCAATGTAGATCAAGAACATTCAGCTTCATTGTGGCAAGTCGGCACATATTGGCATTTAGACACGCGGCCTGACGAGTTAAACGCATTGGCTGATTTATCGCTTAAGAGCCAAGCGCAGCACATTGATAATCTATTAAGGACGTGCCCATATCAAACCTTGGTACATGGTGACGCCAAGCTCGCCAACTTCTGCTTTGATTTAGACAGTGAGCGCGCTGCTGCCGTTGATTTCCAATACGTTGGGCGTGGTTGTGCGATGAAAGATGTGGCCTTGTTCATGAGTAGTGCTGTGAGGCCGCAAGACTGTGCAGAGCTTGAATCAGAGATCTTGGAGGCTTACTTTCGATACTTGAAAGCGGCACTCATGCACTATCAACCACACCTTTCGTTCGATGATGTTGAAGCCGCATGGCGACCAATGTTTTACGTGGCATGGGCTGATTTTCAACGTTTTGTTAAAGGTTGGAGCCCTGATCATTGGAAGATCAACCCGTATACCGAGCAACTAACCTTACGAGTGCTTAACCAATTAGACGAACAGGAGTCCGTCAATGTTCGATAAAACCGCGAGCTGGAAAACGCCGCAAAACTTCTTATTACTGATTTCAATTGTTGTCCCTATCGCGTTTTCGAGCTGGATGGCGCTGCTTAATAACTTCGTTATTGAGAAAGCGAATTTTGATGGTGCGGATATTGGTTTATTGCAAAGTGTTCGTGAGATCCCTGGCTTTTTGGCCTTTACCGTGGTGTTTGTGTTGGCGTTCATTCGCGAGCAACGCTTCATGTTGATATCGCTGGCGATGCTCACTGTCGGTACGGCGATTACCGGTTTGTTTCCTTCACTCACTGGCCTACTGCTGACCACCATTTTGATGTCGACGGGTTTTCACTATTTTGAAACGCTCAAGCAGTCTTTGTCACTCCAATGGCTGAGTAAAGAAGAGGCCCCTGAGATGCTGGGTAAAATGATCTCTGTTGGCGCGTTGGCCTCGTTAATTACTTATGGCTCAATCTGGGTGATGTTAGAACAGCTGAAGCTCGATTTTGCTTGGGTGTACGGCATTACTGGCGGTATTGGATTTATTCTAGTTTTGGTGATGACCTTTGGTTTTCCTGAGTTTCAAACCAAGACTCAACAAAATAAGAAATTGGTGCTGAGAAAGCGTTACTGGCTCTACTACGCGCTCACCTTTATGAGTGGCGCGAGAAGACAGATCTTCACGGTATTTGCTGGCTTTCTGATGGTAGAGAAGTTTGGTTACTCGGCTGCTGACGTAACGCTACTGTTCTTAATTAATTACCTGTTTAATTTCTTATTCGCAAAACGTATTGGTCGATTTATCGGTGTGGTTGGAGAGCGCAAGGCCCTGATCTTCGAGTATGTTGGTTTGATTGGTGTGTTTGTCGGTTATGGTTTAGTACAAAGCGCGGAATGGGCGGCGGCGCTGTATGTTGTTGACCATCTGTTCTTTGCACTCGCATTAGCGATCAAAACCTACTTCCAGAAAATCGCCGATCCTGCCGACATGGCATCAACCGCAGGTGTCTCTTTCACCATCAACCATATTGCAGCGGTTGTTATTCCGGTCGTATTTGGGGTGATTTGGTTGTCGTCCCCTGCAACGGTTTTCTACATAGGTGCTGCGATGGCGGCGGTATCTTTGGCGTTGTCTTTAAACATCCCCAAGAAGCCCGAAGAGGGCAATGAAGTGCGAATGTTTAGCTGGCGCTAACTCTCGATAAAGACTAATAAAAAGCTCCAATAGTGATATTGGATCTTTTTTGTATGTACTAGATGGAAATATCTAGTTAGCTTTCAGTAGGATTAGTTTCTTGCGGTTTTTAATTCACCACGTAACTTGAAGATTCCTTTTGGTGCCTTAGTCAATAAGATGCCACAAAGCAGAGGAATCATCATCACCAGTGACTGTTCAGACAGCACTTCTCCATTGATGTAGCAAGAGATCAGTAGTGCAACCACAGGGAAAATCAGGAAGCAGATAGACGCTTGGAACGGCGTCGAAACTTGTCCGAGTTTAAAGTAGGCAACAATGCCGCCAACACTCGCCACAAAGCCTAGGTAAACTACCGCTGAGATTGAATCCCAAGTGAAGGATTCAACATTCACGTTTTCACCTATCGCCGAAACGGCGAATAAGAATAGAGAAGCGATCAGACTTGGGACTGCGTTGTACGTCAGTACTTCGATGCCTTTACAGTGCTTTTGAACTAACACATACATAACAGCGTGTATTGCCACAGCAAGACCTAAGCAAACGGTACCAACTAGGTAGTCATCGCCACCCATCTGCATTTCATTACCGAGGATCAAACATAAGCTTACAACAGCGGTAGCCAAACCAAATATTTGGTGCTTAGCCAATCGTAGGCCTAGGAATAGGCCTGACATCAACATCACAGCGACCGGCATGTTAGCGAAGATGATCGACGCTAGACCAGAAGAGATGTATTGCTCGCCATAGATCATCAAAGTAAATGGAATCGCAAAGTACATCAGCGCAACAATCAGCAACCATTGACGCTTGCCTTTAGGAAACAGCAGTGGCTGGTTGAAGACTTTCGCTAATACCGCAAGCAGAGGTGCTGCGAGTAAAAAGCGCAATGCAGTAGCAAAAATTGGTGGGATAGAATGCAATGCCACTTCCATTGCGAACCAAGTGGTTCCCCAAATTAGGCAAACAGAGACAAAAAGCAAGATAGTTAGCGACTTCGAATTCATGGTGACTACTCATTAATAATTATTTTAAATCATCGGCTTGTGGCGCCTTAATGACGTGGCACAGTATAAGGAGGTCGTCGGAGAAAAATTTTGTCTTTTTATCTCTAATTGCAATTTATTATGGAAAAATAATCTCTAATGTGTCTATTTTTTAGAAAATAAATTCAATTTAGGTAGCTTGAGGAAAGGCATTGTTCTTTGTAAGGTTTAATTTCGTTTAAGAAACGATCAACTTCGCGAGTATGACTATTTGGCTTATTGCTGTCAGCGTAGCAACAAGAGGCGCCTTTTAAATCACTGTATAAG
>NZ_JBFRVX010000843.1:0-5303 GCF_041475345.1 Vibrio sp. 10N.222.48.A3
GCGCAGGGTACTCTTCTTCTGGCGTATGCTCAGCTAACTTAACGATTGAACTGATTTTAGCGCCATGGCGACGTACAGAGCGGTAATCAAAACCTTCTTGCTCCATGTGCTTAGGGTCTTTCATCGCAAAACGCGCCACAGCCCATAGGTCTTGTTCTTTGAAAACAAAGTTCAGCGCTAAGTCACGCTTAATCGCTTCTTTTAAACGCCAAGTTGCTAGCGGTCTTAAAATAGCTAGCTGCTGAGGCTTTAGCTGCCACGCGCCTTTAATATCAAGGTAAGCGTTATCTGGGTTTGCTTTACGGATGCGCTTAGCCACTTGTAAATCAGACTCTTGCTGTGCCGCTTCCCACCAGCCCGCTTCCATCACTTTTTCTAGAAGCTTGTTGTACATTGGCATCAAGTAGTGAACGTCTGCTGCTGCGTAGTCGAGTTGCTTTTGAGAAAGCGGACGCGCTAGCCAGTCGGTGCGAGATTCACTCTTATCTAGGTCAACGCCTACAAACTCTGAAACGAGAGCTGCAAAGCCAGTTGAAAGACCATGACCTAAGAAGGCTGCCATGATCTGCGTATCAACCATTGGCGTTGGCGTACAGCCAAATGCGTTCTGGAACACTTCTAGATCTTCGCCACACGCGTGCAAAACTTTCAGTACTGAAGTGTCTTTCAATAACCCAACAAACGGGGTCATTTCATCAAGAGCAATAGGATCAATCAGTGACAGCGTTTCACCATCAAATAACTGAATTAAGCCTAATTGAGGGTAATAGGTTCTTGTACGAACGAACTCTGTATCAAGCCATAACAACATCGGCTTCACGTGCTTGTTGGCAAACTCGCTCAAGGTCTTTCACTTGGGTAATGATTTGATAATCCACAAAAACTCTCACTGATTTTACTTTGATCGCCGGATACAAAAATGCCGACATTAACTGTCGGCATTCTAACACCATTTTTCAGCGCTCGCTTAGATTAAGCGCTGCTATGGCTTATGGTGCATCATCTTCTCGTAAATGAGCTCGTTACTCGCTTGCGCGTTTAGCAAGCTCAGCATCGTTCTCTTCACGAAGCACTCGGCGTAAGATCTTACCTACATTGGTTTTTGGTAGTTCTTCACGGAACTCAATCAATTTAGGGATCTTGTAGCCCGTTAGGTGCTCACGACAGTGCGCGATAATGTCTTCTTTGGTTAGGCTCGGGTCACGTTTCACAACGTAAATCTTAACCAACTCACCTGACACTTCATGAGGTTGACCGATAGCCGCAACTTCTAACACTTTGCCATGCAGAGCCACAACATCTTCAATCTCGTTCGGGTAAACGTTGAAGCCCGACACTAGAATCATGTCTTTCTTACGGTCAACGATGTACAACAAGCCTTCATCATCAAACTTAACGATGTCACCTGTCGATAGCCAACCGTCTTGATCGATCACTTCTTTGGTCGCTTCTGGACGCTGCCAGTAACCTTGCATCACTTGAGGACCACGGACCTGCAATTCACCCACTTGGTCATTGCCAACCACTTTACCTTCATCATCAACAATACGAACTTCTGTTGATGGTACTGGCAGGCCGATTGCACCCGTATAGTCTTTCAAATCGTATGGGTTACCTGTGACCAAAGGAGCACATTCAGTTAAACCATAGCCTTCAAGTAGGTGGACACCTGTCGCTTTCTTCCATTGCTCAGCAACAGCGCGTTGAACCGCCATACCGCCGCCAACAGATAAACGCATGTTACTGAAATCCAACTCGTGGAAATCTTCGTTATTCACTAGCGCATTGAACAAGGTGTTTACGCCAGTAATCGCGGTAAACGGAACTTTTTGTAGTTCTTTAATAAAGCCAGGAATGTCACGAGGGTTAGTAATCAAAAGGTTACGACCACCCATCTCAACAAACAGTAAGCAGTTCACTGTCAATGCAAATACGTGGTAAAGCGGCAATGCCGTTACCACCAATTCACGGCCTTCTTGTAGCACAGGGCTGTATGCCCCTTTAGCTTGAAGTACGTTCGCAATCATATTGCGGTGCGTTAGAATTGCGCCCTTCGCTACACCCGTTGTACCACCTGTGTACTGTAGGAATGCGATGTCATCACCCGCCATAAACGGCTTCACATATTGAAGACGACGGCCTTTGTAAAGTGCCTTTCTGAATGAAATGGCACCCGGTAGATCGTACTTAGGCACCATACCTTTTACGTATTTCACTACGAAGTCGACAATCGTACCTTTCGCTCGTGGCAACATTTGCCCAAGGCTAGTGAGTACAACGTGTTTAACCGGAGTTTTATCAACGACTTTCTCTAGTGTGCTCGCAAAGTTAGAAACGATAACAATCGCCTTTGCGCCAGAGTCATTCAGTTGGTGTTCAAGTTCGCGAGGCGTGTACAGTGGGTTGACGTTCACAGCAATCATACCTGCACGCAGTACACCAAACAGTGCAATTGGGTATTGCAGCAAGTTTGGCATCATCAGCGCGACACGATCGCCTTTCTTCAGTTTTAGATCATTCTGCAAGTAAGCAGCAAAAGCACGACTGCGCTCTTCAAGCTTACGGAATGTCATAATCGATCCCATGTTCTCGAATGCAGGTTGGTCGGCGAACTTCTGTACCGACTGTTCAAACATTTCAATGAGAGATTGGTACTGATCTGGGTTGATCGTTTCTGGTACGTCACTTGGATAACGTGAAAGCCAAGGTTTATCCACGATGTTACTCCTCGTTTATCAGCTGACGACTGCTTCGCCGCTTTTTATCATTGCGGTATTACAGCACAGCTTTAGTGCATGAGCACTAAAAGGCTCAAACACTTGTTTAAATTTTGTTAACTACACCAAGAATTAGCTCTGAAACTAGCTCTGGGCTCTCTAAATGACAATGATGTCCGCCAGGAATCGTCTCTATATTCAGAGGACTATGCGCTGATTTGTAGCGATTATGCTGCAAATGTCGGTATCCATCATTCCCTAGGATTATTAATTGAGGGCATTCAATAGCCGCCATAATCGCTTCAGCGTGCGCCTGTGACATTCGATATAACGAGTCACATTTTAGATTAGGGTCGCATCGCCATTGCCAAGAGTTCTCAAACTCGACAATACCTCGCTCAACAATAGGAGCGATTAATTCAGCATTAATTTGGTTGGCGTGAGCTCTCAGCTTAATAGCATCCTCAAGACTTGCCAGAGGACGTGAAGGCTTTCTTCGCTGTCGAAGACGACTAAGTACCCCATCCCTCAAGCGAGAGACTGTTTCGTGGGGAGCTTCAGAAAGAGGTCCGTGACCTTCAATTTGAATTAATCCTGACACATTTTCAGGAAAGGCGGCACTATAGCAACTTGCTATCAATGCACCAAGTGAATGTCCTACCAGCACCAGTCTGTTTGGCGATAATTTGGTCACTAGCTGGTGTAAATCATCAATATAGTCGTGAAATGGGTAGTAACTCCCCGACTTATGCGACGAGAAACCGTGCCCAAAAAGATCGATCGCAACCAAGTGAGTATCTGGAGAAAGCTTAGAGACTTGCTGCATGACCTGAGTAAAACTTGCGGAATTGTCTAGCCAGCCATGAATAAAAACGACCGTCGTTACGGTCGTTTGTGGGTTGCCAATCTGTTGTGTTGCAAGTGTCCCGCTCGCAAGGGAATATGACTGTTCAATCATTGATAGTATGGTGTCCCTGTCATTGGGTATGTCGAGTTAAGGTTCGACTATTGCACATCTTGAATCACACGCCCTGACTTAGGCATGGTTTGAAAACTGCGACAATGTAAACTGCGGCAAGAGTAGTAAGTTGGCGCAAAGTCATTAATAACCACTCTTTCAGTGATCTGCCATAAACGTTGATTGTAGACATTCATGACTGGGAAAGTGTAAGGGTATTCACCAACCATACCGTCTTCAGTGCTATTTGATGTGCCAACTAAAGTAACTAAACGACCCTCAGCAAAGCTCAATGGTTCAACATAGCCGTCAATGTAACCAACAAAACGTCCTTTTGGTTCGGCATCAATATCAGGCTTACCACTACTAGAGATAGGTAAGTTCACCACTTCAACACGCGTTTTATCTTTCAGATTAGTGACTTTAGCAATCACGCCACCCAAACGAACATCACCGGCATCCGGTAGTGTGTTTACCCACTCTTGGTAGTCAGTTACCACCTGTTCTGAGTTTGCATTAAGTTCTTTAGGTAAAGAGGAGCACCCCATCACCATCGTAGAGAAAGCGACAAGGAAAAATAAGCGAGATTTAGATATGAGAGAATACATAATGCAGCTCCTTAGAGCAGGATAAATGAAAACACAAAGCTAGATATAAATATCGACCCCAATTAGCTTTGCAAGTTCCTCTTTTTTAGCTTGATTCATCACATCCATATACTCCTCCATCGCACGTCGTCCGCGCCCTTCTGGAAGATCATATTGAATCTGAGCCTTGTGAATCTCAGACTCTTTGACCTGGCGAATAGAATGCGAGACAGCATTCGCAACCTTAGTTGGCTGACCAACAGAGGTCTTTGCATCGCCTTTTTTTACCTCATTCTTTTTGTTGGTTCGATTGGTTTTAGATGTATTGCCTATCGAAGAAGGAGGTAAGCCGTTGATTGAAACCATGCTTAAAGAGTTTATTACCTGACTTTAATGATTGTGTATCTAATTTTAATAACGGCTCTACAAAATAAACTGCAGAGCCAAAGTAATACGTATTTACTCGCGACCAGGCAGTTTTTTCCAAGTCACTTTATCACGTAGGTAAACCGGCTCAGACTCTTCAGCAGCAACCGCTTTGCCTTCAGCATAAGCAAATTGAGCAAGGAACGCCATGTCTTGAGCTTCTGGGAATAGCACTTCACACACTTTGGTGTTGATCGCTAGTGTGTCCATGTGCTCTGCATATGCTTCCCAACCTGTGCCTACTTTTGCCCATGTGTTGGAGTCCGCTTCAAGCTGTTCAGCCAATTCGCTTGGAGGCGTTACACATTCCGCATCGACCGCAGTCCAACGACCATCATCTTCACGGCTGTAACGAGCCCAGTAAACTTCACTCATGCGAGCATCAATTGCTGTTGCAACATGAGTTTCGCCAAATTTACGGTAGCTGCCTTGCGCCATCGCTGCCAGTGTAGACACACCGATCATCGGCAAATCAGCACCAAAAGCTAAGCCTTGAGCAATACCAATGCCAATACGTACACCCGTGAAACTGCCCGGGCCTTGGCCAAACGCGATCGCGTCGATATCGGTTAAAGCAATATTCGCTTCTTTCAGTACTTCATCAACCATAGGTAG
>NZ_JBFRVX010000844.1:0-534 GCF_041475345.1 Vibrio sp. 10N.222.48.A3
TTTGCGAGACTCTTCTACCTGCTTAGCGCGCTTTTTAAGCGTCAACCTATCGCGGTATGCAAACCAAACGTAAGTCACTACGACCAAGAAGAATAGGTATGACAATGAGAAAATGAACGGCGATTGAATGATATCGTTTGAGATACCCCAAGAAACACCGATAACGGTCACTGCAATTTTTGCAAAAAAGCCACACATCAATAGCATTAATGCCAACTGTGGGAAACGCGTGCTACGGAATGCCAGCCAGTAACAACTACCAACTGCTAACGCCGCAATATAGAAGCCGAATAGGAAAGAGTGAATATGGTCAGCTGCCGCTACACCACCAGAAATTGACATCAATAAAATTAAAAACAGTTTCATAATACTCGCCTCACCATAGGTTGGAAACGCATCCTTTCAAATTTGGAATCTCAGTTTGCGTACTATTTTCCCATTTTTTTTGTTCAACACAACCCCTCAAGTTGAACAAAATGTAAGCAATGGTGCTAACAAAAACCCGAGTTAACAATCATTTAACATACTGTTTTT
>NZ_JBFRVX010000845.1:0-4567 GCF_041475345.1 Vibrio sp. 10N.222.48.A3
TCCTTCAACAGATGAAGAAACTTACCAAAACACCGTAGAAACTGCACAGTCAATAATTTTAGAGGCAGGGCCAATAAAGCCGCCCCAAAAACGTGGTGACAATGGTAATGCCAAAGGTAAATGGCCAAGAAGCTTCCGTATTGCTAAAAGCGCGTTAGAAAATGCTAATTTTCAGTGTGAAAACAACCCTCAACACATTACATTTAGGTCTCGTGTAACTAAGAAAAACTTCGTCGAAGCACATCATTTAATACCAATGGAAAAACAAGGCGAGTTTAACGTTAGTCTAGATGTTCCAGAAAACATTCTTTCGCTCTGCCCTAATTGCCACAGCATGTTCCATCATTCTGATATAGATATTACCTCACCTCTAGTGGAAACATTCTTAAATCGTAGAAAGAAGTCTCTTAAGGAGAGAGGTGTCAAAATTACCCTTCGAAAACTTATGGATTATTATGTCAAAAAGTAACAGTTGTGTGGAACACAATGAACTGTATACCAAGCTACGTTCTTTTGCATCGGAAAGAGACTGGAGTAAGTTCCATAGTCCAAAAAACTTAACCATGGCGTTATCTGTTGAGGTGAGTGAACTAATGGAAATATTTCAGTGGTTAACAGAAGAGCAAAGCAACAAATTAACCGATGAACAAACAACAAAAGTTCAAGAAGAGTTAGCAGACGTATTTTTATATCTCTTACAGTTAGCCGATGCAACAAACATTGATTTGATACAGGCAGCTCATATAAAAATCCAAAAAAATGCTCAAAAGTATCCTATCTCGTCATCTTATGGTAACGCAACGAAGTACTCAGACAAATAACATTGTATAAGCCTTACCTCACAAGTAAGGCTTACGGTTGACGTTCTATAATTATTCTTTACGTATCAAAAAGATCGTACTTAAGAATGTAGTAACTGAAATGACAATTAAGGTAAGATCAATTAACTCAACTAGTGATGCAAAAGCAAACAGCAACATTCCCATAGGGATTGCTGTATTCATCCAAAGTTGTTCCTTAGCAGCAAAAATCGATAGTTGATTAGGGGATAGCTCATTTTGAACTTTAGTATCCCATTTCACACCACTCATAGTTGTAAATAGAGCTCCAGTAAGGCCAAACATCGCGATTATGTAAATGTTCATTTGGCTATTGAAAGCCAACAATTGAATAGTAAGGAACAATAAACATAGGAAGTGGACACCTTTCCATTTTACGTTGGTAAGCTTTCCTGTCATAACGGAGGCCGACCCTAACAGAGAACCCACTGAAACTATAGTCGCAACAAGTGCCCATGAATATTCTGAATGATTTTGTATAATTAAGAATGGCCCCGCACTACCCATAAACCCAATACAAACTGAGGCAAAGAACCAACTTCTTATACCATTCTCAGACCAAACTGGAATTATAGACATCTTATTTGAGTTTGTATCAGGTTTGGGTGTTTCTGATTCGCCAACTGAATTGACTTGCTTTTCAAGATCCATTAAGGAAAACATAAGTAAGGCGAAGCCAAAAGTAATAACATCAACCAATAGAACTAGTTCGAAGCCAAGAAATATAACTATCGTAGCGCCAACCAATGGCCCAAGGATCCCAAAAACATCACCCATAGCAGATAGAATTGAGTTACATCTCTCCCTTTCCTTTTCTAAAGTAATTACTGGTATCAACCTGTATGAGGAAGGGGCGAAAAAAGATGAAGCTATACCGTATATAAAGGAAGATGCTGCCATTGCTACAATATCATTACTATAAACGTAGATATAAAGAAGTAAGCCAAGCTGCGTCGATAGCTTAAAAAAATCCGAGACAAGGATTACTCTCTTAAGGTTAACAAAACTTGTTCTTCGATATTGTAAAGTCCCTAAGTATCTCCCTAACCATAAGGATATAAGAACTATGCTAAGACCTACGCCTGACGGAGAGATCTTTACAGATTCGATGGCAAAGGCGATTGGTATTATAGAATTTCCTATAGAAGAAACAAACGAGGCGATACAAAAAAGGAAAAAGTTTCTACTAATATTGCCCAATAGTTTTAATCTAATAGCTTTCATCTCTACATCCTTTGATTATTAAGCCTTCTTTCAACCCGAATAATAGGAAGTCCATAACTTGACTCTCAGGAAGCCCTAATTCATTAGATATATCCCTTGCGTTAAGGAAAAACTCAGTTTGAATTAATTTAAGTATCGAAGAATAAATAGGCTTCAATTTTATTCGCTTTTTCGGTGTAATTAACACATCATAAGAGCCCATCGATTTTAACGGAGGAAAGTGATTATAATAAGCCCTTAGATTGGTTGTTTTTTTCAATAATTCAGGTGCAATAGAATACGGCAAACTACTACCTACTCTAGGTTTCAAAACCTTCAACTTCTCTTCCAAGTTCAACTGATCATATGTCGTATCATTATACCCCTCAAATGCCACTGTTAGATGCATTGTGAGTTCACCTAAACCGTGAACATTATGTTTCTTACCTCTAGGGTAAAACGCCATATCGCCTACGCTATAAGTGATATTTGGCGTATTGTTATCGTGATTCCATTGTTTCTTTCCCATAATTTGGAAAATAATAAAAGGGTGGTCATCAGCATGCATAAAAAACGCTGTTCCTTTTGAGCATGTTACATAACACTGTACCCAGCACTTAACACCATACTTTGATTCAATATACTCCTGTACTAACCTTGCTTGGGGTATATAGTCATTCATATGATCGAAGACAAACGTCCCTCCTTTTTTCAAAAATTGCACCACATTATCGCCATCAACTACTGAATGTTCGATAAGACCATCACCTATTCTCGACTCAATGAACATAGCTGGGTGGAGATCCTTCCCTTCCAATATCAATCTCAAGTTGAACCTAGAACTTCCAACATTTAGTATTGAGTCATATATTGAAGCAGCCAAACTCCTAAATTTTTCAGGTGTTACATGCGATGTCGAAAATGAATCTGAAGGTTTAATTCCTATATTTAACTCATCTATAGAGTTAAATATTTCTTGATAAAATTTAAAACACATACACAGCGCCTATCTTGATCATTTTCTCGACTAAATTGGAATCGATTTTTGACGAAATTAGTTCTCTTAAGACTTCAGGTTTGGAGAATTTGAATTTCTTACTCAATAATCTTTTTTTTTCTTCATCTGTTAATTTTATTCTCCCATATCGAGTCTCGATGTAATCACCTTCAAGCTTAAAACTACTAAGCGCTACTTTCGCGCGACATAGAATTTTGATATTAGCTTTAAGGTTAGGATCGTAAATCGGAGGAATAAACACATTGCCGTCGCGCGACTCCACACAACTCAATCCTATAAACAGACCTGGGCCATTACTTTTGAAAATGTGTAAAACTTTAGACTTAACGTTATGATACTCTCCATTTTTTAGACGAACACATTGAGCGAAAGGCAATTTATCTACATAATCAAAAGTAATACCCATGAAGCTTCTTGCGTCTATTATAGGAAAGTCGAACTCTACATCATTTTCATTAGGCCATTCATAAATACACCGTCCTAAACCATCAATATCTAAAATGATCGAATCTTCGAAATCTCGATGAACTCCAAACGGCGTCCAATTTTCTGAAGTAGATATAAAAACATACACGTCTTTTAAGTCTGGATTTTTGTATCTCGCTAATATTTTACTTTCCAATAGTAGTGCATTAATTTCTCTAGTCAGCAATAAGCTCCATTTAGAAAGCTCATTGATTGCCAAGCAGTAGCCCTCGCCGACAATTCCTCTTAAATGTTCGTGAGGAGGTTGAGCACAATTACCCCATAATTTTGGTATTGAAGCACATGCTCTATAATCTAAGTTTTGTCCTTTAAAAACCCTGTAAGTAGGTTCAATCATTGTTGAGTTAAAAGCACTATTAAGAGAGCTATTTATTACTGAAATAGATATCATTTGTATTTAAAAAGCCCTCATTCTAGAGGGCTTCTCCATAACGTCTTATAAACTAGTGCCCAACATCTTGACGTGGACTATCATTATCGCAGCAAATGCTTTCACTAGCCTCAACCTCAAATTCTTTTGAGAATTCATCGTTATTTTGTTCAATATCCTGATGTAACTTGTTCTTATCTTCCATAAGTTAGCTCCTTGGTAAGTTGTCGTTAACTAGTGCGTAATGAATGCCTAAATGACTCACGATCGCACCCAACCAACCTTGATGCATCTCACTGTAAAACCAAAATTAATTATTTGTAATTTATAGAACATATAAGCTATAAATATAAGCTCACGTTGAAATGTTACGCTATCGATATACCCTGTCCTTACCAACTAGTTTCCCTGAGTAAAATATGGGGAGTTCTCTTTCCGAAGTTTTTTAAGTGAGAAACTTACTTCCCTACAAATAATGAGCGTTATGCTCATACTTGTCGCTTCACTACCCATCAGAAAAACTAACAATTTAGTCATGGCTTTATTCCAAGGTGCCTTCATCCTCGATATTATTTTTGGTTACTTTTTAAAAAAGCACACGAACCTTATAAGGAAGATAGTCTCTTGTTTACTCGCTACCCTTGGTATTTT
>NZ_JBFRVX010000846.1:0-6276 GCF_041475345.1 Vibrio sp. 10N.222.48.A3
CTGTAAAACTACTGGTTGAACGTGAGCGCGAGATCAACGCTTTTATCCCTGAAGAGTTCTGGGATGTGCATGCTGATACCAAAACGGCAGAGAAAACAGATTTCAGACTGCAAGTCGCTCAAAAAGACGGTGTTGCGTTTAAACCTGATAATGAAGCGCAAACACAAGCTGCAGTAAGCGTTTTAGAAAAAGCGCAATACGAAGTATGTAAACGTGAAGACCGCCCAACTAAGAGTAAGCCGTCTGCACCTTACATCACGTCGACTCTGCAACAAGCGGCGAGCACACGTCTTGGTTACGGCGTAAAGAAAACCATGATGTTGGCTCAACGTTTGTATGAAGCGGGTTACATCACTTATATGCGTACTGACTCGACCAACTTGAGTTCAGAAGCTGTAGAAGCCGCACGTGAATACATTGGTTCTGAGTTTGGTGCACAATATCTTCCACCGAAAGCGCTTGTATACGGCAGCAAAGAGGGCGCACAAGAGGCTCACGAAGCGATTCGTCCTTCGAGTGTCGATGTTAAGTCTGAAGACCTAAACGGCGTAGACGCGGACGCACACAAGCTTTACTCGCTGATTTGGAATCAATTTGTTGCATGTCAAATGACACCTGCGCAATACGATTCAACGACGGTAAGCGTTAAAGCTGATGAGTACACGTTAAAAGCGAAAGGCCGTATTCTTAAGTTTGATGGTTGGACTCGCGTTCAACGTCCAATGGGTAAAAATGAAGATACGATTCTTCCTGCTGTACAGGTTGGTGAAAAGCTAGACCTAATCGCATTAGACCCTAAACAGCATTTCACTAAGCCGCCAGCCCGTTTTACTGAAGCGGCGCTAGTTAAAGAGCTTGAGAAGCGTGGTATTGGTCGTCCTTCAACGTACGCATCAATCATCTCTACGATTCAAGACCGTGGTTATGTAAAAGTTGAACAGCGTCGTTTCTATGCTGAGAAGATGGGTGAAATTGTTACTGACCGTCTAGATGGCAGTTTCAATGACCTAATGAACTATGACTTTACGGCTCGTATGGAGCAGAAGTTAGACCAAATTGCAGAAGGCGAAGCAAGCTGGAAAGGCGTGCTAGATAACTTCTTCGAAGACTTTACAGGCGATTTGGAAAAAGCCGATTTAGATGAAGACGCTGGTGGCATGAAGCCAAATCATATCGTTGAAACCGATATTGAGTGTCCAACTTGTAGCCGTAAAATGGGTATTCGTACAGCTTCGACTGGCGTATTCCTAGGTTGTTCTGGTTATGCACTTCCACCAAAAGAGCGCTGTAAGACAACCATTAACCTTGGTGATGAAGACGGTATTATCAACGTTCTTGAAGAAGACGTTGAAACCGCAGCACTTCGAGCAAAAAAGCGTTGTCCGATTTGTGAAACGGCAATGGATGCTTATCTGATCGATGATAAGCGTAAGATGCATGTGTGTGGTAACAACCCTAACTGTGAAGGTTATGTGGTTGAACACGGCGAATTCAAAGTGAAAGGCTATGATGGTCCGCTTGTTGAGTGTGACAAATGTAGTTCTGACATGGTTTTGAAGAATGGTCGTTTCGGTAAATACATGGACTGTACGAGTGAAGATTGTAAGAACACTCGTAAGATTCTGAAGAATGGCGAAGTAGCGCCACCTAAAGAAGACCCAGTGCATTTCCCTGAACTCCCATGTGAAAATTCAGATGCATACTTCGTACTTCGTGATGGGGCTTCTGGTTTGTTTATGGCCGCGAGTAATTTCCCTAAATCACGTGAAACACGTGCACCATTAGTGGAAGAGCTGGTTCGTTTTAAAGACCGTATCTCACCTAAATTCCAGTATCTGGCATCAGCACCGGTTGCTGATCCTGATGGCAAGCCGACAGTAGTTCGTTTTAGTCGTAAGACAAAAGAAAACTACGTTCGTACCGAAGTGGACGGTAAACCTTCAGGTTGGACCGCTTTGTACATCGACGGTAAGTGGGAAGTTACGGATAAACGTAAAAAGCCTAAAGAGAAGTAACTGAATGTGTGACCCGATCTGATATGGGTTGACATTTTATTGATGAAAAAAGCAGCCATTAGGCTGCTTTTTTTTTGATCTGAATATGACTAATTATGCTGTCTCTCGATCGTCGGCCTTACCTGTGTCTATTTGTTAAATTCAGGTCATGAAATAAATGAAATGGATAATAATCTTTAATTATGCAACCTTAACGTGATTGTAACTTAATTAAAATATTGTAAGTCACAGATCAGGTTTTAGTTGTATACCTGATGTATTCCGAGTGTTAACTTAATGTTTCATAAAAACAGTGTAATGTGAGCTGCTTTAAGTCTTAGGAAAGCAATCGGCTTACATAACACAGAATGGCGTATTAAAAATTGAAATCGACCGGAAAGTCGATAACGTATATAAAACCAAGTGCAAACAATAGTGCACACTTAACAACGTTTGGCTTAGGATATTTTCACTACATGTGGATGGATATTCGTTAAGTACCGAAATAAGTGTTGGTGCTCATCCCCCAGAGGAAGATACCTCTTAGAGCACTAACATCGACAAGCTATAAATATATGGAGAATAAAATGGCTGGTGTATTAGGAATGATTCTTGCTGGTGGTGAAGGCTCTCGCTTAAGACCTTTAACTGAATCTCGCAGCAAACCCTCGGTTCCTTTCGGTGGTAGTTACCGCTTAATTGATTTTGCTCTGAATAACTTCGTTAATGCTGATCTAATGAAGATCTACGTATTAACACAGTTTAAGTCACAATCACTGTTCCATCACATGAAAAAAGGTTGGAATATCAGTGGTATAACCGACCGTTTTATCGACCCAATCCCTGCGCAAATGCGTACAGGTAAGCGTTGGTATGAAGGTACTGCAGATGCTATTTATCAAAACCTTCGCTTCATGCAGTTGGAAGAACCTGATCAAGTTTGTATTTTTGGATCAGATCATATTTACAAAATGGACATTAAGCAGATGCTTGATTTCCATAAAGAGAAGAAAGCGGCTTTAACCGTTTCTGCATTGCGTATGCCGCTTGCTGAAGCATCTGAATTCGGCGTTATCGAAGTGGATGCTGAAGGACGTATGATTGGTTTTGAAGAGAAACCGGCTAACCCGAAACCAATTCCAGGTGACCCGGAGTCTGCGCTTGTGTCTATGGGTAACTACGTATTTGAAGCTAACGAGTTGTTCGCAGAACTTGTTGAAGATGCAGATAAAGAAGACTCGACACATGATTTCGGAAAAGACATCATTCCAAACATGGTTCCGCGTGGTGATGTGTTTGTTTATGACTTCAGTACTAACCGTATTACTGGTGAGAAAGAAGAAGTTTATTGGCGCGATGTAGGTACGATTGACGCGTACTGGCAAGCTCATATGGATCTTCTTGAGAAAGATGCGCCATTCTCGCTATACAACCGCAAGTGGCCACTACATACATACTATCCGCCACTACCGCCGGCTACGTTTACTGATTCGGCAAACGGCCGTGTTCAGATCATCGATAGCTTAGTGTGTAACGGCAGCTATGTACGTGGCTCTCGCATTGAGAAGTGTGTATTGGGTTTCCGCAGTAATATCGCATCAGCGTGTGATATTAGTGAGAGTATCTTACTCGGTGATGTGAAAGTGGGTGAAGGTTGCGTACTTCGTCGTGTCATCGTCGATAAAGATGCAGATATCGCACCTGGAACACAGATTGGCGTAAATCTGAAAGAAGATAAAAAGCATTACCATGTCTCTGACGATGGTGTAGTAGTTATTTCCAAAGGAGCTCGAGTTGGTTACTAAGACTCTCTCGGTACTTTTTGTAGCGTCTGAAGTTGAAGGCTTGATTAAAAGTGGTGGCTTGGCTGATGTAGCCAAGGCACTGCCAAAAGCGTTACAAACACTCGAACAAGATGTTCGAGTGACCATCCCTGCTTATAGAAACATTCCAAACATTGATTCAGCTGAAGTGATTTTGTCGACCGAGCTCGATCATTGGCCTCATACTGCTTATCAAGTCAAAAAGTTGAGTGTCGAAGGTGTTCAAATCTTCGCTATTGAATGTGACAAGTATTTTGACCGTCCTGAAATGTACGCAGAGAACAATCAAGCGTATGCTGATAACGGAGAGCGCTTTTCGTTCTTCAGTACGGCTTGTTTGGATATGCTTCCTAAGCTCGCGTTCCAACCTGATATCATTCATGCAAATGACTGGCACACAGGCTTTGTGCCTTTCTTGCTTAAATCACGTTATCAACAACACGAATTCTTTGAAAATACGCGCAGTGTTATCTCGATTCACAATGCAGTTTTCAAAGGGGTGTTCGCATACGATGAACTGCAATGTCTGCCAGAGATGCACAGTTACAATGTGCCTGAAGCATCTGTAAGTGACACGCATGTCACCATGCTAAAAGCAGGGGTGATGTGTGCCGATAAGGTCAATGCAGTAAGCCCAACGTATGCAGAAGAGCTGAAAACGGAGTTAGGTAGCCATGGCATGGCAGCAGAGTTCCAACATCGTTCGGCCGACTTATTTGGTATTCTCAACGGTTGTGATTATGGAGCTTGGAACCCGGAAACAGACGCTTTCCTTCCTCGTAAATTCAAAGCAACGAAACACAGCATGACTCGTGGAAAATCTGCTTGTAAGCAAAAACTGCAACAAGATGTTGGTTTACCCGTTACCGATTGTGCGGTTTATGGCATGGTTTGTCGTCTGACCAACCAAAAAGGCGTTCATTACTTACTGCCTATCATCGAGCAGTTCTTGAAAAACGAATTGCAGATCGTGATTGTCGGTACTGGTGACCCGGTTTTGGCGAGTCAATTGAAAGAGTTATCAGCACTTCATTCAGACAAGTTCTCATTCGTAGAAGCCTACAATAATGAACTAGCGCATTTGGTTGAAGCGGGCTCTGATTTTTTCTTGATGCCTTCTGAATTTGAGCCTTGTGGCTTGAACCAAATCTACAGCATGGCTTACGGCACTTTGCCTATTGTGCGCTCTGTTGGTGGTTTAAAGGACAGTGTGAATGATTACGATCAGGATCCCGAGATAGCAACAGGCTTTGCTTTTGAAGAACCAACACCGCAAGCATTACTAGCGGTATTACATCGCTCATTACTACTTTATGCTCAAAATCCATCTGAAATTAAGCGCGTTCAACTTTACGCGATGCAACAAGATTTTAGTTGGGAAGATGCGGCAGAAGAATATCTTGCGATGTACCATTCTGCATTTTAACTTGTTGACTTAGCTTTAAAATACAGTTGTTGAATAACAACTGTTCATAATAAAAGAAGGCGCTCTGCTGATAGAGTGCCTTTTTTTTTCTGGTCAGATCACATCACGTTTCCAAAGACAAAGCTTGCAAACTCATTTTAGTCAGGTAGAAAAGGTGGTCAGGTATTCACATGACTAGTGTTGGGTTTGACACTATTATCACTTAAAATTCTTAATTGCGTGATATCCTTAGTCATCGCCTTGTGATGAGGCTTAGCTCCATAAATAAATTAAGCGATAGGTATGTCTGAGAGTTTATTATTTCATAAAACATTTACTCACCCTACGAGTGATGAGTGGGTTGTGTTTGTGCATGGCGCAGGGGGCAGTTCCTCCATTTGGTTTAAGCAGATCAAAGCGTATAAGCAGCATTTCAACTTGCTTCTCATTGACTTGAGAGGGCACGGTAAATCAGACAACATACTTAAAGATCTGATTTCGAACCGTTATACGTTCAAATCAGTAACGCTCGATATTCTTAAAGTGTTAGATCATCTAAAAATCCGATCCGCACACTTTGTGGGTATGTCTTTGGGTACAATTATCGTTCGTAACGTGGCCGAACTGGCGGCAAGCAGAGTACGTTCGATGGTGCTTGGTGGTGCTGTCACTAAACTCAACACTCGATCTCAAGTCTTAATCAAATTAGGAAACCTGAGTAAGCACATCATTCCTTATATGTGGCTATACAGCCTTTTTGCTTATGTTGTGATGCCGCAAAAAAGTCAGAAAGAATCACGTCACCTGTTTATCCGCGAAGCGAAAAAGCTGTGCCAAAAAGAGTTCAAGCGCTGGTTTATCCTCACGGCTGATGTGAACCCATTGATGAAATACTTTAAAGACAGGGAGTTGCCGATTCCGACTTTGTATTTGATGGGCGAGCGCGATTACATGTTCATCAAACCCGTTAAAGAAATGGTCGAAGCGCACGAGTCGAGCGAGTTGGTAGAAATTGCCAACTGTGGGCATGTATGTAATGTAGAAAATCCTGAAG
>NZ_JBFRVX010000847.1:0-523 GCF_041475345.1 Vibrio sp. 10N.222.48.A3
GCTTATGGTCTTATGCAGGTGGTACCTAAAACCGCTGGCCGAGATGTCTTTAAGCTCGTTAAAAAGAAACCTGGAGAACCAAGTCCTGAGTACTTATTCAATCCAGAAAACAACATTGATGCAGGCACTGCATACTTTTACATCCTTAAAAATCGTTATTTAAAAGACGTAAAACACCCAACCACGCTTGAGTACAGTATGATCTCTGCATACAACGGCGGCACTGGTGGCGTGCTCAATACTTTCAGTAAGGATAGAAAGCGAGCAATGCGTGACTTAAATTCACTGCAACCGAGTCAAGCTTACTGGGCACTAACAAAGAAACATCCCAATAAAGAGTCGCGCCGATACTTAGAGAAAGTAACAAAATTCAAGAAAGACTTTAACCAAGGTAAAACGTAAGCCTCACTTTTGAATAAAAAAACAACTAACGAACGTTTTTTTTAGTTATTTTCAAAAAAGGTGTTGACGGTTATGCAGAAAATCCGTTTAATAGCGCTCCGTTGCCCGGATAGCTCAGTCG
>NZ_JBFRVX010000848.1:0-5431 GCF_041475345.1 Vibrio sp. 10N.222.48.A3
ACGTAGTTCGTCACGCTCTTTACGCTGCTCTGATTTACGCTCGTTACGTTCAGCTTGGTTTGCGATGAAAGATGCTAGCTCTTTCTCTGCCCACTCTTGTGCTAGAGCTTCAGTTTCAAAACCAGACTCACGCTTAGATACTGTTGTGCTGCGAGACGTTACTTGACGAGTAATCTCGGCACACCAACCGTTGCGTTTTTCTGTAAGGCGGATATCAAATTTTTTGTTCTTAGACATGTTCTATTTTTTCCTAAGGGAGATCATTAAGGGATCGGTCAACTTTGATAACTCCATCTAAGTGAGCATCTTTTAACACCATCCCTTGGTAAGCGCGGTATTAGAGCACAAATCAATGAATATTGCTGCAAATATTTGCAGCGGATCACACTCCATTGCTGCAAATCGTTTGTGCCGGATTTCAATGGGTTCGTAACCCTCCGATTCACCATCAACTTCTATGCTATTTTATCGACAACAATGAAATGAACGGTTCTCAAACAGAGATAAATTAAAGCGATAACTAGCTGCGTTCAAAAAGAGAAGCTCATTGCTTCCCTTTAAAAATGTGTTAGAAAATCAATACGCTTACCCCGGATGACCATCCACTCTTGGTGTTAACAGCATCATGCCAAACTTCCAGATAAACAGACCAAACGCCAACGTCCATAAACCCGCGCTGATGTTGACCATCTCAAATAAGTAAGCAGGGAAGAAAGTGACACCTAAGCTACGAACTAATGCCGCGATAAAGATAGCCGAGAACGCCAGCGCCACACTTGGCCCTTTATAGATAGCACGGCCAGTGTGTCCCATGGTGACACGTGTGATCATCGCAAGAATGAGCCCACTCAAACCACCAATCGCAAACAGGTGCAGCATGTTATGGCTTGCAAATGGATTATCTAATAAGCCTCTTAGCAACAAACTCAAAGGAATACACAAATAAGCCGCATGCAGTGACCACACCAAAGGCTCAGACAACGTTGTCCAAGGCTTCCAACGAACAAAGCGAACCAACTGAGTCACACCTGCAAACACCATCAACTCATTGCCCACTTGAGCAAAGGTCAACGGGAAGAAGCTCAGCACAAACAATCCAACCAAAGGCAGGTTCGCTAGCCATTCCAACCAAACCAGTGGTTGTGCTTTTTCAAAGTCAAAACGACGGGCCGTGAAGAACGGGATAACTCGTCCACCCATTACGGATAATAGCAAGGTAAACCACCATAACATTGCGTGCCATACTGCAGACGATGGGAATGGAGGCATGCCTTTAATCGTCGCGTAACTAGCAAAGTTGGCGACGATAGCCAATATAAACAGCGGCACAAAAAACAAGTTCTTCCAGCCTTTCGATTTCACGACACGGAAACCAATCTCGTAAGCGGCAAAGATCAAGAACAACGCTTCAACCGATGAGATTAACCACAATGGCGCCGGTGTCCAAAATAGAATACGAGGTGCGAGCCACAAACCAACGAGCGCTGCTAATCGATAATGTTTAGTTCCGTTGACTCCCGTCCACGTTTGCACCGCAGTCAGAACAAAACCAACCACAATCGCCATAGAAAAACCAAACAGCATTTCATGTACATGCCACCAAAGCGCGGGGACTTTTAACACTTCAGGCTGACCATTTTGGAACATGACAACCCAAGCGACGATAGCAATCACGGCATAGAGACTGCCAAGAAAGAAGAAAGGTCTAAAACCTAAACGAAGATAAGCTGGAATCGCATCTTCTACGCTTTTATCTGTGATATTTAACAAACTCATTCCTCATTTCAGATAACAAGCCAAGTGTGGCTTATATTGAATTGCTACCAATAGCCAAATTCAAGGTGCAGTAATCATCACCGCAATATTGCCTAACACAATGCATGAAACGCGCCAAAGATATAAAACCAATAAAAACAAGCAACAAGGTGTATTTAGAGAACAAAAAAGTGTCAATTAAACACACCACAAAAAGTTATTTAGACTCGAATATGTGTAAAATAAAAACTACTGACATTTGATGAAGCCAAACATATAGTAAGACTAGTCTCAAATACAAAAGAACAGACAGGGAACGCGATGTATATTTTTGGTTATGGTAGCTTGATCAACTCCTCTTCTCGTCAACTCACAGGTCAAACAGGACAAGCTATTCCTGCGATAGTGCACGGCCTAGTGCGTCACTGGAGTAAAATCGACGACAGCTATGTTTTGTCACCGTTGATCGTCAATCTTGGTGAGGGACAAGTGAATGGTGTTTTGCTTGAGGTCGATGATGTTGCGTTGGCTGAATTTGATCGTCGTGAGCGTGGTTATCATCGAGTTGAGTTAAGAAACGATCAGATAGAGAGCCAAACCGAGTTTAAAGCGGATCAATCGATCTGGGTATACATCAGAGACGAAATCGAAGCGCCTTGTGAAAACAGCCCTATCGTTCAAACCTATGTTGATACTGTCATGGCAGGATGTTTAGAGGTGTCTGAAAGCTTTGCGGCGCACTTTGTGGAACATACACAAGGTTGGCACCATCCATTAGAAAATGATCGCCACCAGCCGAAATACGGCAACCTTGCTGGGGTTTCTGATCACCACCACAGTGTGATTGATGGCTTGATACTGACCGTTCGTAGCTAGTTGATACTCATAATTTGTCGGTCTACATAGCTTGTTGCACTTAGTCAGTGAGCTCGACCGTTAACTGTTCTAAATCGAGATTAAACAACTCAAACCTGTAAACACTTAAGGGGTTAGAGCTAACTTCGAACAAAAGAAAAAGCGCTAGGGGGAGCTAGCGCTTTTAAGACCAACTAAGTCCGTTTAGCCTGGTAGTTTTTTAAGCTATATCATTAGGATATAACCCATTTTTTTACTTAGGTAAATCAAAAAGCCTATTCTTTACGACTACTTTTAGTCGTAAATTAAGTATAGTCGGGTTGTGAAAAATAGAAGGTTTTATTTCGTTTATTTTTACCTTAGACACAAGGTTGAAAAGTAGAAAACCAGCTCAAATGAACTAACCTTTAATCATGATAGGAAATCTTGATGAAGGGCTATATGGATTCAGAGACGACCACCGCCAAATCCACTCCTCAAAAAGAACAATCAAACTTGTTATCGTCTTTACTTCATGAATTCAGAAGAAACAAACTGATTCTGTATTATGTTGCATTCATTGCCCCGTTTACCTTAATCATCAACATATTTGTTCCCGAGAATATGAAATATGACATCTATAGCTATATCGATGTTTTGATTACAATTTGCTCTGTCACTTTTACTGTTTGGGCTACGTATTACTATTGCTATTTAATGTTTAAACGAGAAAAAAAACCAACGATACGGTTAATAAAAAAAGTGAAATCGCTGCTATTTCCTATATCCAAGCCTATTTATTTTGTTTTGTTAATGCTCGTTTTAAACATCTCATTCTCGAGCTATACGTTTATAAAATCACTGATACCTCACTTCAATCCATACAATCTAGATCTTACCTTTTATCATTTAGATAAGTGGCTGCACTTCGGTGTATCCCCATGGGAAATAACACATTTTTTCCTGCCGAATGCGGCTTCAACTCTAGTGATTAATTTTCTATACAATTTATGGTTTTTTCTTATGTGGGGGATGTTACTTTTTTTCATTGTCTATCGGAAAAATGACCACCTGCGTAACCAATTTATCCTCACCTTTTTGATATCTTGGTTTCTCCTAGGTAACGTCATAGCGACGCTGTTGTCGTCTGCGGGACCCGCCTACTTTCACCACTTCTATGAACAAGATCTCTATCTTAGGTTAATGGAACGTCTACAAGCGCAAGACCTCCAGTTAAAGCAAGCGAATCTATTCCCACTTTGGATGCTATCCGCGCAGGATATGCTTTGGGATAGCTATGTGACAGGAATAAGAGGCAGAGGAACGGGCATATCCGCCATGCCAAGTTTGCATGTAACAATCGCAGTGTTAATGGCTATGACCACATTCCGGTTAAACAAAAACTGGGGATATATTGCGTGGGTTTACGCTTTCTTTGTCCAAGTTGGGTCCGTTCACTTAGCGTGGCACTACGCAATAGATGGGTATATAGGCGCTCTAATGGTAGTTGCTCTTTGGCACTTAATTGGTTATTTGCTAAAAAGAAACGCGTCATCAATCACTCAGCCGCAATGACAATCTCAACCGCTTGAGAGATCACTTTCCTCAAGTGAGTGTTTTTGTCATCTAATTGCTTTCCCTTACGATAAACCAGCTGTATATCAAAATCAGGAACATCTATCGGCGGAGCAACGGCTATCAGTGAACTGTCGACATTAGGGGCATTTCTAGCGACTAACTTAGGCACAATGCACAATAGCTTTCTGCCACTGATCAATCGTTTTACCGTTAAGAAGTTGCTTGAAGATATCGCCACTTTTCTGGTGTAGCCCAATTCAGACAATTTAGTATCAACTGCCGTTTTTAAGGCACCATTAGGAGACACTAAGGCGTGCTCCACAGAGACAAATGATTGTAATGACATAGGCAACTCAACATCCAAAACGGATGCATCAAGCAAGCAAACATGTTGCTCGGTATAGAGATGTTCAATGCCATATAGCTTAGGCACTTCACCAAAACTGCCTATCGCAATGTCTAGCTTAGCCTCTTCAAATACCTGCTGGTAATTGTTTCGATTAACGTTAAGAAATGCGACTTGAGAGTTTGGCGAAGCTTGTTTAATAAAATCGAAGATCATTGGGCCAAACATCTGTTCCGCGTAATCGGTAAGTCCGATCTTCCAGCTGCCTTTATAACTATCAACTTCGAACATTTTGGACAACAGAACTTCAGATTGAATAGTATTAAGCAACGCATCGACGGTGCTCGATAATTCAATGGCTCGGTCGGTCGCCTCCATCTTGCTACCGACACGCTCAAACAGAGGATCATCAAACAACTTTCGCAGTCTTTGTAAGCTATGACTCATCGCTGATTGGCTGACATAACAACGCTCAGCCGCTTTGCTCACACTGTTCGTTTTATACAGTGCCTGTAGTGCAATCAATAAGTTAAGATCAATTCCTTTCCAGTTAAAGTCAGCCACAAACCAATCCCATATCATTCATAATTATAATTAAAACAATTAATTTGAATCATAGTACAACTCCACCTAAATTACGCTAAACATTTATCTGGAATCGATCATGCTTTCAATTTTTAAAACCTTTTTCTGGCTTGGCTGGATTAGCTTTGGTGGACCAGCGGCACATATTGGCTACTTCCGTAAAACCTTTGTTGAGAAACTGAATTGGTTATCCGACGAAGAGTACGGGCAAATTGTCGCCCTCAGTCAATTTCTGCCGGGTCCAGGCTCAAGTCAGGTTGGCTTTGCGGTTGGTTACAAAAAAGGTGGCTTAACCGGTGCGATTGCCGCATTTGTAGGCTTCACCTCCCCTTC
>NZ_JBFRVX010000849.1:0-8223 GCF_041475345.1 Vibrio sp. 10N.222.48.A3
CGATTACGATACCAATACTGAAACGCTGAGCCGCACCCGCACCACTTGCGTACATCAGTGGGATTAGACCCGCGATCATCGCAGCCGTTGTCATCAGGATTGGACGAAGACGAACCTTCGCTGCTTCCATTACCGCTTCAATACGAGTTTTTTGATTGTGCAGCTGCTCTTCTTTCGCAACCTCACAAATCAAGATACCGTGCTTGGTAATCAGGCCGACTAAGGTGATCAAACCAACTTGCGAGTAGATGTTCATCGTTGCCGCGCCCCAAGCCAGAGCTATTAGGGCACCACAGATCGCCAGTGGTACAGATACCATGATAACCAGTGGGTCTTTCAGTGATTCAAACTGAATCGCCAATACCAAGAAGATGATTGCCAGAGCTAAACCAAAGGTCGCGTAAAGTGCGCTACCTTCTGTTACGTATTGGCGTGCTTCACCCATGTAGTCATGGTTGTAGCCACTTGGAAGCTTATTCGCTGCCGTGTCTTCAAACCACGCAATTGCATCACCCATTGCAGCGCCTGGAGCCGGTACCGCACCAATCGTCGCCGAGTTCAATTGGTTGAAGTGAGGAAGAGAGCGAGGCTCTGCCACAACATCAATCGTAATCAAACTGCCTAGTGGTACAGCGTTGCCGTCTGCAGCACGTACGTAGTAGTTGTTCATTGATTCTGGGTTCAAACGGAATTTACGTTCAACTTGAGGAATAACCTCGTAAGAACGGCCATTCAAGTCTATACGGTTCACGTAGCCATCAGACATCATGGTACCGAGCGTGATACCGATATCTTGCATGGTCACACCGTATGCGCCTGCTTTATCCTTGTCGATGTTGATCTTCATGGTTGCTGAGTCGTAGTTCAGGTCGAGATCTGAATATACGAACAACGGGTTTGAAGAGACATCAGCCAGAATGTCTGTGGTAATTTGGAACAAGCTTTCAAAACTGTTTGGCGTTGTTATGACAAATTGAATTGGAAGGCCTGAACCAGCACCGGGTAGTTCTGGCATTTGGAATGCAGTTACCGCCATTCCTGGAACATCTTTCACCAAATTACCAACGCGGTTTGCTACGTCTGATTGGCTTGCTTCACGTTCGCTCCAAGGAACCATAGACGCGATACCAAATGCTTGGTTTGCATTTGGCACACCTGTAAATACCTGTGCGTAAGCAACTTCTGGCTGATCAGACAGAATCTGGTTTACGTCGTTCATGGTATTTTGCATGAAGTCTAAGTTTGCATTCGACGGTGCTGTACCCATCAACATGATTACACCTTTATCTTCTGAAGGTGCTAGCTCACTAGGGATGAATTTGAACAACAACGGTAAACTTGCAAATACGATGATAGCAAAACCAATAAATACTGGACGATGTTGCATTACCGCACCAAGCATACGCTCGTAACGGTTAGTCATGCCATCTAGCACGCTATGAACTTTCTGCTCAAACTTGCTTGGCTCAGCGTGAGCTTTCAGCATTTTCGAACACATCATTGGCGAGAGCGTTAGTGCCACAATGCCTGATACGAAAACCGAACCCGCTAGGGTTAATGCAAACTCTTTAAATAGCGAGCCTGTAATACCACCCATCATCGCAATTGGAGCATATACCGCACCTAGCGTTAACGTCATTGCGATAACAGGCACCGCAATTTCGCGGGTACCGATAATCGCTGCACGGAAAGGGGACTCGCCGAGCTTGATATGCCTGTCGACGTTTTCAAGTACTACGATCGCATCATCTACCACTAGACCGATGGCAAGTACCATTGCAAGTAGTGTCATTAGATTCCAAGAGAAACCCATTGCCTGCATTACCATTGCCACACCAATCAAAGACAGTGGGATAGTAATAATAGGGATCAGTACCGCTCGGAATGAACCTAAGAATAAAGTAATCACGATCAATACGATTAATGCCGCTTCAAGGATAGTCTTAATAACTTCTTGAATTGACTCGTTAATCGCAATAGTTGAATCGTACATGACGTTCATTGAGATGTTGCTTGGTAGGTTCTTCTCTAATTGAGGAAGAAGTTCCAGTACATCAGCTGCGATGTTGATTGGGTTCGCACTTGGCGCCGCATTGATCGCGGCTACAACCGCCTCTTGGCCGTTAGCACTTGCTCGGTAAACATCGTGACTTTTCTCAAGAGAAACTTTCGCGATATCGGATAGGCGAATGATCTCACCTTCTCCGCTTTTCACGACTAGATTCTCTAGTTCTTCAGTGTTTGATACCTGAGTATCGGCACTGCCGTTGTAAAGCACGAACTCACCGGTCGCTTGACCCGTAGCTGATTGGTAGTTGTTAGCGTTCAGTACCGTCATTACATCAGATGCAGTCAGACCAATCGCCGCCATTTTTGATGGGTCTAGCCATACGCGCAGTGCGTATTTCATACCACCATATAGGTCAACTTTAGATACACCATTAACCGTAAATAGCTGCGGGTTGATTACACGCTCTAGATAGTCGGTAATTTGGCTCGATACCAATTCGTCACTGGTAAAACCAATATAGAGTACAGCGGTTGTTGAACCGGTAGACATGGTTACGGTTGGATCTTCAGCCTCTTTAGGTAGCTGAGAACGTACCGAGTTTGTCTTGGCCAGTATGTCAGACAATGCCGCATTCGGGTCGGTGTTCAACTTCATGTTCACGGTAATCGTAGATTTACCTAGCACAGAAGAAGATGTCATATAATCGATGTTATCCGCTTGAGCCACAGCCTGTTCGAGGGGCTGGGTGATAAAGCCTTGGATAAGATCGGCACTTGCACCATAGTAACCAGTTGAGACTGTCACCACGGTATTCGTCATTTCAGGGTATTCACGCACCTGCATTTTGAAGATTGCTTGTAAGCCAAGCAGAGCAATCAAAAAGCTGATGGATACCGCTAGAACTGGACGTTTAATAAAAACATCAGTAAAGCGCATTGTGCCTCCAGTTACAGCTTAGGTGTTTCAGATGGTGGAGTGATCGCATCACTTTCAACAACTTTAACTTTGGCGCCGTTACTTAGGCGTACTTGGCCAGAAGTTACAACTGTATCGCCAGCTTTTACACCATCAAGGATGTGTGCAATATCAGCCGTACGCTCACCTACTTTTACAACATGTTGAGCAACACGCTGAACTCCGTCTTCTTCAGTTAAGATGTAAACATTGTCACCATATAGAGTGAAAGTAATCGCTGTTTGAGGAAGAGTAACTTGGTTCTCTAGCTTAGGCAGAATGATGTTAGCACGAGCGAACATACCGCTACGAAGCTTGCCATCATTGTTTGGAATATCTGCTTGAACTTGGATAAGACCACTTTGGATGCTTACTGCTGGTTCGATGGCACTGATAGAACCTTCAAATGGCTTCTCTGGGTAGGCATCAACAAAGATGTCGATAGCTTGACCCACATGGATGCGAGAGATATCAGTTTGAGAAACCGTGAAGCGCAGGCGCATGACACTGGTATCTTCTAAACGAACGATATCCGTACCTGATTGCAGGTATTGACCTAGGTAAACGTTACGAATGCCCACTTTTCCATCGAAAGGAGCACGAATTTCACGACGTTCGATAGATGCTTTTAGGCTTTCAATATCAGCAGATAGAGAATAGAAGTTTGCTTCTGCTTCATCGTATGCTTCTTTAGAAATAGAACCTTTCTTAAAAAGACCTTGGTAGCGTTTGTATTTTGCTTTTGCCGCAGGCAGGCGAGCTTCAGAGCTCTTTAGATTTGCCTTTTCTACGCCGGAATCAAGACGAACAAGAAGTTGGTCATTTTTAACATCAGTACCAGAACCAAAAGAGATTTGGTCAATAACACCGCTGGTTTCGTTCGCTAGTGTTACACCTTGGTTAGGTTCGATGAAGCCGATAGCTTCGATTACTGGAACCCAGTCGATAGGTTGAACTTCTGTTACCGTTACTGGAAACTCTGGCTCAGGTCGGTTAGCCATAAACTCAGCAATTTTTTGTTGTTTAAACATGTTAAACCCAATAACGCTGCCGAAAAGTAGTACAGCGATGAGTAACATGAAGAAAGTCCACTTTTTCATTCTAGTTAGAACTCCAAATTAGTGTGTAATAATCGCATCCCAACTTGCTTCAATCGCCGCTTCAATGGCTTTTTTATCAAGTTGGTAATATCCAAGAGATTGCTTACGGGCCAGCGTGACACTGACTTCTAAGCTAAGTGCTGCTAAAACAGGGTTTTCTAGAGGCTTAAACACCCCTTGCTCTCTACCTTCAGTAAAGAGTTGATCTATTTTGTGGAACATTTTTCGTTCAATCTCTTTGGTCTCATGGCTGCGAATACAAGGTAAAGAGTCGTATTGAGCTCTATTCTTTAAATTGCAGATGTTTGATCCCGAGAGCTCGAAAATGTTGAGCCACATTTTTCTAAATCGTTCTTTTAGACTCATCGAATCTTCAACGCCTTGCTGAATTAAACCAGCATTTCGTTGAGTGACAGCTAAGCGAACTTGTTGTAATAGTTCTTCTTTGTCTGAGAAGTAGCGATAAATAGTTCCAGCCGCAACTCCTGCTTCTTTAGCTAGTTTATGCATAGAAAGTCCGTGAAAGCCTGATTCAGCAATCAGTTTTTCGGCGGCATCTATAATTTGTTGTCTTTTATCTATCATAGAATAAAAACCAGACAGTGATAATATACTCACTAATGAATGAACGTTCATTCATTATAGCCTAAGACCCATACATAAGTGCAACATAGTTTTTCATATGTGATATAAAATTCTTGCATAAGAGAGCGTAGCATTCGAGGTGTTGCAGCATTATTATAGGCGCGCAATTGAATTCGCCCCGATAGACCAAATTGAGAACCAAATGAAACTGAACCCAAGACAAGATGAAGCCGTGAAATATGTTTCGGGCCCCTGTTTAGTATTAGCAGGCGCAGGATCTGGTAAAACACGTGTTATCACGAATAAGATTGCTTACTTGGTTCAAGAGTGTGGTTACAAGGCACGCAATATTGCAGCGGTAACTTTTACCAATAAAGCGGCACGCGAGATGAAAGAACGTGTGGGGCAAACTCTGGGTAAAGGTGAATCGAAAGGCCTGATCGTTTCGACTTTTCATACCATGGGCTTAACTATCATTCGTCGTGAATACAAAGCGCTGGGTCTGAAAGCGGGCTTCTCTCTATTTGATGACCAAGACCAGTTGGCGCTATTAAAAGAGCTAACAGAGAGACAGATCGATGGTGATAAGGATCTGCTGCGTGCTTTAATGAGCACCATTTCGAATTGGAAGAATGACATGCTGACGCCAGATCAGGCGAAAGCTCGAGCTCAAGGCGAACAAGAGCAGTTGTTTGCATTCTGTTTTGAGATGTACCAGAAACAGATGAAGGCATACAACGCGCTCGATTTTGATGATCTGATTGCGATGCCAGTATTACTTCTGAAAACCAATCAAGAAGTGCGTGAGCGCTGGCAGTCTCGTATTCGCTATTTACTTGTCGATGAGTATCAAGATACCAACACCAGCCAATATGAATTGGTGCGTCTGCTTGTGGGAGAGCGTGGTCGTTTGACGGTCGTAGGTGACGATGACCAATCTATTTACTCATGGCGTGGTGCAAAACCGCAAAACTTGGTGCTGTTAGGTGAGGACTACCCTAACTTACGCTTGATCAAATTAGAGCAGAACTACCGCTCAACGAGTCGAATTTTGCGTGCAGCGAATATCTTGATCGCTAATAACCCACACGTTTATGAAAAGTCACTGTTCTCTGAGATCCCGGACGGTGAAAAGCTCAAGGTACTGAATGCTAAGAATGAAGAGCATGAAGCAGAGCGTATTACAGGTGAGATCATCGCTCACAAGTTTTTGAATCGCACAGAATATAAAGATTACGCAGTGCTGTACCGTGGTAACCACCAATCTCGCTTGATTGAAAAAGCGTTGATGCAGAACCGTGTGCCTTACAAAATTTCTGGCGGTACCTCTTTCTTCGCTAGAGCTGAGATTAAAGACATCATGGCTTACCTCCGCGTGTTGGTGAACCCTGATGATGACAACGCGTTTCTACGTATTGTAAACACACCACGTCGTGAGATTGGCCCGGTGACGCTTGAGAAGTTAGGCAGCTACGCCAACATGCGTGGCAAGAGCTTGTTTGAAGCGAGCTTTGAGATGGGTTTAGAGCAAACTTTGACTGGTCGTGGTTTAGAAAACCTGCGCCGTTTCAGCGATTGGATTGTTCGTATTTCTGATAATGCTGAACGTGGCAATACCGTTGAGGCTGTTCGCTCTTTGGTTCGTGATATTAACTATGAAGATTGGTTGTACGAAACCTCGGCAAGCCCGAAGGCTGCAGAGATGAGAATGAAGAACGTTTCTGATCTTTATAGTTGGATCGTTGCTGACCTTGAGGGTGACAACTACGACAAAGAAGAGAAGACCCTACGAGAAGTGGTTCAACGTTTAACGCTACGTGACATGATGGAGCGTGGTGAAGATGATGACGATGCAGACCAAGTTCAATTAATGACATTGCACGCATCGAAAGGCCTAGAGTTTCCGTATGTGTTCCTGATGGGAGCCGAAGAGGGTATCTTGCCACACCAAACCAGTGTCGATGAAGGTAACGTAGAAGAAGAACGTCGTCTTATGTATGTAGGGATTACTCGCGCGCAGAAAGAGCTGACCTTCACTAAATGTCGTGAACGTCGTCAGTATGGCGAATTGATAAAGCCAACACAAAGCCGATTCCTCGATGAACTGCCGCATGAAGATGTGGAGTGGGAAAGTGTTAAGAAACCACAATCCGCTGAAGAAAGAATGGAAAAAGGACAGGCACACATTGCTAACATTCGAGCGATGTTCAACAAGAAGTAATTCCTTGCTTTCATCGCGTTATATAAAAGCCAATAAAAAAGGTGACCATGAGGTCACCTTTTTTGAATCTGGCATTTTTAATTACAGATCGGTAAATTACAGACCAGCAATCATGTGCTCGATAGCATCTTTGATTTCATCATCTGAACAGTCCATACATGAACCTTTCGCTGGCATAGCATTGAAGCCGTTGATTGCGTGGTCAGCTAGAATGTCGCGACCTTGGGCAATACGAGGACCCCAGTCACCAGCGTCACCTGTTTTAGGTGCGCCACTTACGCCAGATGCGTGACAAGCGATACAAAAGGTACCGTAAACTGCTGCGCCATCACGAGGGCCTGTTGGTTCTGCGGCTACTGGCTCGCTGCCGACTAGGTAAACTTGGCCAACTGGTTTGATGCGTTCAGCAATAGCATCTTGCTCTGCTTCGCTTAGGCCTGAAGCCATAGCGCCAGTTGAAAAGGTTAAAACTGCGATGACAACGCTTAAAATTCGACGAGACATATCCATTAAACTCACTTTACATTCCCAAGGTAAGTACATGCTTACCAATTTATAGTGTTGGAAGGGTGTTTTGGCTTTATCAGCAAAGAGCAACTGTTAAACCAATGTAAATAATGGGTGATTATATCCCGATAAGTTGTTGCAATAAACAACAACTTATAAGCTGCGGTGGGTTGTAGTACTCAAATAAGGGGTTTATCACATATTAACTGTCGAAAAAGAGACCAAACAGAAAAAAAAGTTAAAAAAGTACTAGACGGCATAAGGTGATATACGTATTATTCCACTCCGCCGACAGGGCATGCGCCTGTAGCTCAGCTGGATAGAGCGTTGGCCTCCGGAGCCAAAGGCCGAAGGTTCGAATCCTTTCAGGCGCGCCATCCGGTCTCTTACTTAGGTAAGTGAGAATTGGCAAAAAGAAATAATGGTGGCTATAGCTCAGTTGGTAGAGCCCTGGATTGTGATTCCGGTGGTCGCGAGTTCGAATCTCGTTAGCCACCCCATTCTTTCTTTACAAAATATCGGTAGCTTCGGCTTCCAGTGTTGATTCATTATTCCCAAGAGTCGATACAAAATTAGTCGGTGAATAGCGCAGCTTGGTAGCGCATCTGGTTTGGGACCAGAGGGTCGGGGGTTCGAATCCCTCTTCACCGACCACTATTTCAATAATCGCCTTTTAAGCGGTTATATAAAAGATTAGTGGTGGCTATAGCTCAGTTGGTAGAGCCCTGGATTGTGATTCCGGTGGTCGCGAGTTCGAATCTCGTTAGCCACCCCATTAATTTTGGTAACTTCATTGAAGTTCCCTGTTTGAGAAATCAAACGAAACGTCTCGGTGAATAGCGCAG
>NZ_JBFRVX010000850.1:0-6106 GCF_041475345.1 Vibrio sp. 10N.222.48.A3
GTGCTGGTGAGCACTCAACGCTACGCATTTACATCGATTCACCAAATGGTATCAATGTAGATGATTGCTCTGAAGTTAGTCACCAAGTAAGTGCCGTAATGGACGTTGAAGATCCAATTTCAGTGGCTTATAACCTTGAAGTGTCTTCACCAGGTTTAGAGAGACCACTGTTCAAAGCTGAGCATTACCAACAATTTATTGGTCACGAGGTAAGCATCGTTTTGAAAATGGCTGTCGGCAACCGTCGTAAATGGAAAGGTGATATCCAATCTATCGAAGGCGAGACAGTGAAAGTATTGGTTGAAGGACAAGAAGAAGAATTCGTCCTGAGCAATATTGCGAAAGCTAACCTGATCCCTAAATTTTAGTTCTCCTAGAGAGAAGAGCTTAAGAGGCTAGATTAATGAACAAAGAAATTTTGGCGGTAGTAGAAGCTGTTTCTAATGAGAAAGCAGTTCCTCGTGAGCGTATTTTTGAAGCGCTTGAAATCGCGCTTGCAACGGCAACAAAAAAGAAAAGCGAACTAGAAATCGAAGTTCGTGTTGAGATTGACCGTAAAACGGGTAATTTCGAAACTTTCCGCCGTTGGGAAGCTGTTGAGGAAGTTGAATTCCCAACAAAAGAAATCTCTATTGAAGCTGCAAAGTACGATGATCCAGAGATCGAACTTGGCGGTTTCATCGAAGATGATATCGAATCAGTAACGTTTGACCGTATTACGACTCAAACAGCTAAGCAAGTTATCGTACAGAAAGTACGTGAAGCTGAACGCGCTCAAATCGTTGAACAGTTTATTGATAACGAAGGCGAGCTAGTCACTGGCGCAGTTAAGAAAGTTAACCGTGACACAGTGATTCTAGATCTAGGTAACAATGCTGAAGCGGTAATCCTTCGTGATGACCAACTTCCTCGTGAAAACTTCCGTCCAGGTGACCGTGTTCGTGGTCTTCTATACGCAGTTAAGCCAGAAGCTCGTGGTTTCCAGCTTTTTGTTACTCGTTCTAAGCCAGAAATGCTAGCTGAACTATTCCGTGTTGAAGTGCCTGAGATTGGTGAAGAGCTAATTGAACTTAAAGGTGCTGCACGTGACGCTGGTTCTCGTGCTAAAATCGCCGTTAAAACAAACGACAAACGTATTGACCCTGTTGGTGCGTGTGTTGGTATGCGTGGCGCACGTGTACAAGCTGTATCTAACGACCTTGGCGGTGAGCGTATCGATATCGTGCTTTGGGATGATAACCCGGCGCAATTCGTTATCAATGCAATGGCTCCTGCTGATGTTGCTTCTATCATCGTTGATGAAGATACGCACTCAATGGACATCGCGGTTGAAGCTGACAATCTAGCGCAAGCTATCGGTCGTAGCGGTCAAAATGTACGTCTAGCGTCTCAACTTACTGGTTGGGAACTGAACGTAATGACTGTTGCTGATCTAGAGAAGAAGCACCAAGAAGAAGCAGTTGCTTCTATTGAAAACTTCATGAAGCACCTAGATATCGAAGAAGACTTTGCTCAAATGCTTGTTGAAGAAGGCTTCTCTACGCTTGAAGAAGTAGCCTACGTTCCTGTGAACGAGCTTCTTGAAGTAGATGGTCTAGATGAAGGTATCGTTGAAGAATTGCGTAACCGCGCGAAAGACGCACTGACAACTCTAGCGCTAGCGAAAGAAGAAACTTTCGATGGTGTTGAGCCAGCTGAAGACCTACTTGCACTTGAAGGTCTTGAGCGTGAAATGGCTTACAAGCTAGCAGCAAAAGGCGTTGCGACATTGGAAGACCTAGCTGACCAAGGCGTTGATGAACTAGAAGGCATCGAAGACCTAACTGCAGAGCGTGCAGGCGAGCTAATTATGGCTGCGCGTAACATCTGTTGGTTCGGCGACGAAGAATAATTCAGCAAGGAGAGAGAGCGGTATGACACAATTAACAGTTAAAGCACTGAGTGAAGAGATTGGTACGCCAGTTGACCGCTTAATTGAACAACTTGCTGATGCAGGCATGAAGAAAGCAGGGTCGGACCAAGTGACTGATTCAGAGAAGCAAACATTGCTAACGCACCTTAAAAAGGAGCACGGCGATACTTCTGGTGAAACAGAACCGACTCGTTTAACTCTTCAACGCAAGACCCGCAGCACGCTAAGTGTTGCCGCTGGAGGCGGTAAGAGTAAGGATGTTCAAGTTGAGGTACGTAAAAAGCGTACTTACGTGAAGCGCAGCACTATTGAAGATGAAGCGAAACGTGAAGCTGAGGAAGTAGCTAATCGTGAAGCGGAAGAGAAAGCACAACGCGATGCTGAAGAGCAAGCGAAACGTGATGCTGCAGAGAAAGCACAGCGCGAAGCCGAAGCAAAAGTAACACGTGAAGCGGATGCAAAACGTGAAGCTGAAGAGAAGGCTCAACGCGCACAAGCTGAAAAGGCTAAAAAAGACATGAATTCAAAAAATGCAGACGCTAACGCACAAGCGAAAAAAGAAGCGGATGAACTTAAAGCTCGTCAAGAGCAAGAAGCAACTCGTAAAGCCGAAGCTGAAGCAGCTAAGCTTGTTGAAGAAGCTCGTAAGTTAGCAGAAGAGAACCAAGAACGTTGGTCTGAAGAAGAGAAGAAGAAGAAAGAGCAAGAGAAATCTGCGGATTACCATGTGACGACTTCTACTTACGCTCGTGAAGCTGAAGATGCGGCAGACAAAAAAGATGAGAAAGCACCTCGTCGTCGCAAGAAGAAACCAGCTCCAGCAACTCAACCTGGCAATAACCGTGGTGGTCGTAACCAACGTGGTCGTGGCGGTAAAGGTAAGCTTGCTAAACCAACTTCAATGCAGCAAGGCTTCGATAAGTCAGCGACTGTTGCAAAATCTGACGTTGCTATCGGCGAAACTATCGTTGTTTCTGAACTGGCTAGCAAAATGTCAGTTAAAGCAACTGAAGTTATCAAAGTAATGATGAAGATGGGCGCTATGGCGACTATCAACCAAGTGATCGACCAAGAAACAGCACAACTTGTTGCTGAAGAAATGGGTCACAAGGTAATCCTACGTAAAGAAAACGAACTTGAAGAAGCAGTACTAGCTGACCGTGATAGCGATGCTATCGCTGAAGGTCGTGCTCCTGTTGTTACTATCATGGGTCACGTTGACCACGGTAAAACTTCAACACTTGACTACATTCGTAAAGCACACGTTGCTTCTGGCGAAGCTGGCGGTATCACGCAGCACATTGGTGCTTACCACGTAGATACTGACAACGGCATGATCACGTTCCTTGATACTCCTGGACACGCGGCCTTTACTGCTATGCGTGCTCGTGGTGCTCAAGCGACAGATATCGTTGTACTTGTTGTTGCTGCAGACGATGGCGTAATGCCACAAACAATCGAAGCAATCCAGCACGCGAAAGCGGCAGGCGTTCCTCTGATTGTTGCTGTGAACAAGATCGACAAAGAGGGTGCAAACCCAGACAACGTTAAGAATGAGCTAGCTCAATACGACGTTATTCCTGAAGAATGGGGCGGTGAGAACATCTTCGTTCACATCTCTGCAAAACAGGGTACAAACATTGATGGTCTTCTAGAGTCTATCCTTCTTCAGTCTGAAGTTCTTGAACTTACAGCGGTTAAAGAAGGCATGGCATCTGGTGTTGTTGTTGAATCTCGCCTTGATAAAGGTCGTGGTCCAGTTGCAACAGTACTAGTTCAGTCTGGTACTCTAAACAAAGGCGATATCGTTCTTTGTGGTCAAGAGTACGGCCGTGTTCGTGCAATGCGTGATGAAAACGGTAAAGACATCGAAACTGCAGGTCCATCTATCCCTGTAGAAATTCTAGGTCTTTCTGGCGTTCCTGCTTCAGGTGATGAAGCGACTGTTGTACGTGATGAGCGTAAAGCGCGTGAAGTTGCAAACTACCGTCAAGGTAAATTCCGTGATGTTAAACTAGCTCGCCAACAAAAAGCGAAACTAGAGAACATGTTCGCGAACATGACGGCAGGCGAAGTTGCTGAACTTAACGTTGTACTTAAAGCTGACGTTCAAGGTTCTGTAGAAGCGATTGCTGACTCTCTACTGAAACTGTCAACTGACGAAGTTAAAGTGAACATCGTAGGTTCTGGTGTTGGTGGTATTACTGAAACTGACGCAACGCTTGCTGCAGCTTCTAACGCTATCATCCTTGGTTTCAACGTTCGTGCTGACGCAACTGCGCGTAATACAGTTCAGAACGAAAACCTAGATCTACGTTACTACTCAATCATCTACCAACTGATTGACGAAGTTAAACAGGCAATGGGCGGTATGCTTGCTCCTGAATTCCGTCAAGAAATCATTGGTCTTGCACAAGTTCGTGACGTATTTAAGTCGCCTAAACTTGGTGCAATCGCTGGTTGTATCGTTACTGAAGGTACGATTAAGCGTAGCAACCCAATCCGTGTACTTCGTGAAAACGTTGTTATCTACGAAGGTGAACTAGAGTCACTTCGTCGCTTTAAAGATGACGTTCAAGAAGTTAAGAATGGTTACGAGTGTGGTGTTGGCGTTAAGAACTACAATGACGTTCGCGTTGGTGACCAGATCGAAGTATTCGAAATCGTTGAGGTTAAACGTACTCTAGACTAATCAGTCTGTACGACTCGACATATTGACTAAGGTTACTAACATTACTAATAAAGGTAATAAGGTAATCGGTTGTTGAATACACCATGGGGGGCTGGTAATTACCAAGCCCCCCATCTTTCTAAGTGAGAAAAGAAAATGTCAAAAGAATTTAGCCGCACACAACGTGTGTCTCAGCAGCTTCAAAAGGAGCTTGCGCTTATCCTACAACGTGAAGTTCGTGACTCACGTATCGGTATGGTAACTATCTCAGACGTAGAAGTGTCTCGTGACCTTGCTTACGCAAAAGTGTTCGTTACTTTCCTATGTATCGGTGAGCAAACACCTGAATCATGTCTTGCTGCTCTTAAAGAGCATGAAGTGCCAGTTCGTATGGCTCTTGGTAAGCGTATTCGTCACCGTCTAACGCCTGAAGTGCGTTTTACTTACGACAACACACTAGTAGAAGGCATGCGTATGTCTAACTTAGTAAGTGAAGTTTTAAACGACGATAAGCGTAAGCAAGAAGAGTCTGGCCGAACTGACGAAACTCAGTCTAAGGGCGAAGAGTAATGGCTCGCCGTCGTAAAGGTCGCCCTATCAACGGGGTAATTCTGTTAGATAAGCCAACGGGCATTTCGTCTAATGATGCACTGCAAAAAGTAAAACGTATTTACTTTGCAGAGAAGGCAGGGCACACCGGTGCTCTTGATCCTCTTGCGACTGGCATGCTGCCAATTTGTCTTGGTGAAGCAACGAAGTTTTCTCAGTTTCTATTAGATTCTGACAAGCGCTACGTAGTAATCGCTAAGCTTGGTGAGCGTACCAATACTTCTGACTCTGATGGTGAAGTGGTAGAGACACGAGATGTTAACGTGACTCAAGAGCAACTTGAACGCTGCATTGCAAGCTTCAAAGGGGAAACCGACCAGATTCCGTCAATGTTCTCAGCATTGAAGTATCAAGGTAAGCCTTTGTATGAATACGCACGTGCAGGTATCGAGGTGCCTCGTGAATCTCGTAAAATCACTGTTTACTCTATTGAACTGCTTCGCTTTGAAGGTGATGAAGTTGAGATGGAAGTGCATTGTTCAAAAGGCACTTACATCCGCACAATTACCGACGATCTTGGTGAAATGCTAGGTTGTGGTGCCCACGTGACCATGCTTCGCCGTACTGGTGTTGCTAAGTATCCGTACGATCGTATGGTGACTTTGGAGCAGTTGAACGAGATCCTAGAGCAAGCGCAGGCGCAAGAAATTGCACCCAAAGAACTGCTTGATCCACTATTAATGCCAATGGACACAGCCGTTGAAGACTTACCAGAAGTTAACTTAAACGCGGAACTGACTGACCTAGTTCAGCACGGTATGCCCGTTCAGGTTTCTGGTGCGCCAACTGAAGGTACGGTTCGCATGACAAGTGGTGAAGAGAAACTGTTTGTTGGTGTTACTCAGATTGCTGAAGATGGCCGAGTTGCACCGAAGCGTTTGGTTGTTTTCAGAGATGAAGAGCCACAACCATAA
>NZ_JBFRVX010000851.1:0-3113 GCF_041475345.1 Vibrio sp. 10N.222.48.A3
CTGGAAATGTGCGACATCAGTGCATTTGCCGTGGCGTCTAGCCAAGCAACGCTAGAAGCCAATGGTTTAACAGGTAATGTCTTCGCCTCAGATGTCTACTCTGACACATCAAAAGATTACCAATTCATCATCAGTAACCCACCATTCCATTCTGGTTTGGATACAAGCTACAGTGCGACTGAAACCTTACTTGCTCAGGCTCCTAACCACATGAAGCGTTCTGGTGAGATGATTATTGTTGCGAACAGTTTTTTAAAATACATTCCAATTATTGAGCAAGCTTTTGGAAAATGCGCGACTCTAAATAAGACCACCAAATTCGCGATCTATCACGCAAGCAAATAGCCTATCTAACACAGCGCAGGGTCAATATCTGCGCTGTCTGTTCATATTTCTATCAAAAGCCCATAAAAATGAGCTTTTGCACACGCTTTAAATACCACTTACTTGTCAAAGTAAAAAAACTCGTTAATTTCGTTAAATTGGAACCCGTTAATTCTATTCTCTGTACTTGTTTTCATCCCTTTCAAGCAGTACATCAAAGGAAAGTAGTACCCAATTTATGTTTAGATTCTATCGTAAGCAGAAGTTTAAGCGCCTTCAAAATACCCTAATGCTGGCATTTCTTGTCCTTAGTATTACCCCAGTAACACTTATCGCGATATTTTTCCTCCAATCGCACAGTCAGGATCTTCAGGAACAAAGTACTTCGCACCTTGTTTCCGTCCGTGATACTAAACAGCAGCAAATTGTCGATTACCTACAAGCTCAAGAATCCCAAGTGATGGGTTTTGTTCGCTCAGAGCTTGCCAATGCCAGTGGCGGACGATTCTATGGTTTGATCAATGCATTCCAACGCCTAGGGTTAGACATTGACGAAGCACGCGCTAATGCGCAGCAACGCTACATTCAAGGATCGGGCGATCAAATCAAAACATCGATTCTCCCTGAATCCAGCAGCTTTATTGGCAGCGAGCGCTATCGCCTATTGCACAAGCGCTACCACAACTCTTATTTGGAGCTGCTTAAGCGTTCTGATTTTGACGACATTTTATTGGTCGACATTAACGGCAACATCGCTTATTCAGTTTTTAAGCGCGATGACTACGGCACCAACTTGCTGACAGGTAAGTACAAAGATGCAAACCTCGGCAAAACCTTTCAACGCCTGGAAAAGGACGTAAAAGACAAACGCAAATCCAACGAAGACTACACGCCGGTTATCGTTTCTGACTTTAAAGACGAAAATGGTAAACAGACCGCATGGTTAGGCGCACCTATCGTTCAACAGGGCTACCTACACAGTTACGCCATGTTTAGACTGCCCATCAATGGTATTACTAAGCTTATTGCCGATCTCAACAAGAGTTCGAATATTCAAACCTTGCTTGTCGGCGATGATCATCTGCCACGTAGCCTTGCCCATTCACAAGAGTCGATTAATCTGAGTTTAGATGTTGTTGATAAAGCTCTGGCAGGAGAAACGGCCGTTGGCACCTTCGACAACGCTCAGGATCAAGCGATCATCGCTGCATATACTCCAATTGAGCTCAAATATGCGACTTGGGCACTCGTCGTCGAGCTTCCAGAAAAAGAAGCGTTTGCCCGTATTCATCAGTTAGAAAAGATCTTTGTGATCGTGATGTTGACGGCGATTATTCTTGTATTTGTCGCATCCCATTATCTGTCTAACTTCATCACATCACCGTTACTCAAGCTCACATGGGCAGCAGAGAAAGTCTCTGCGGGTGACCTTGATGAAACCATGATTAATACCGAACGAAAAGATGAGATAGGCCGCCTCGCGGTAAGCTTCGAAAGAATGCAACGTTCGATTCGTGAAAAGATGCTGCTCATTAAGAGCCAAAATGATGAGCTTGAGGACAACCTTAAGACCATTCAAAAACAAAATGAAGAGTTGCAACTGGCTAACAAACTTAAAGATGAATTCTTAGCAACAACATCACACGAATTGAGAACGCCATTACATGGCATGGTAGGTATCGCTGAAGCGCTAATATCTGGTGCAAACGGTCCTATTCCTGCCAACCAGAAGTACCAGTTGGATATCATCATCAATAGTGGCCAGAGATTGGCAACACTGGTCGATGATCTACTTGATTACCACAAAATGCGCTACGGCAGTTTAGACATAAATAAATCTGCTGTTGATTTATCTGCTGCTACCAGCTTGGTACTAGAATTGTCACATCATCTGTTGGGCAATAAGCCAATCCGAATTATTAACCAAGTACCCAGTGACTTAGGGTTGGTTTCGTCCGATCCTCAACGATTAGAACAAGTGATGTATAACTTGGTGGGCAATGCCATCAAGTACACATCAGAAGGTAAAATTGTTATCTCAGCAAGCGTTATCGACGACAACATTCGTGTACAAGTTGTTGATACAGGCCAAGGCATACCTGCTGAATACTTAGAACACATCTTTGAGCCACTGATTCAAGCAGGACAGGACTCAAGTAACTATCGCCAAGGTGCAGGGCTTGGGTTGTCCATAAGTCGTCAATTGATTGAACTGATGGGCGGTTCACTGTACGTAAGTAGCCAACCAATGCTTGGCACGACGTTCAGCTTTACCCTACCTTTAGCCACCCAAGAAGAATTGGATAACTACAGTGATTCAGGAAGCTATTCGCACTTCCAAGCGCCAGATTTAATTGATAACAGCCAACAAGAAAATAGTGTTATCAGTGAAGATCCAGACGGTCCGTTACTGGTTATCGCCGACGATGAACCAGTAAATTTACGCGTGCTAGACAGTTTCTTGAAATTGGAAGGTTATCGAGTGCGCACCGCATGTGACGGCCCAGAAACCATTGAACTGATTGAGAAAGAGAAGCCAGAGTTACTTCTGCTCGATATTATGATGCCAGGTATGAGTGGCTATCAGGTGTGTGAAGCACTGCGTAAGCAATACGATCATGCACAGTTGCCAATCATCATGCTCACAGCTCTTAATCAAGCAGAAGACCGTGTTCGTGGCTTTGAAGCTGGTGCCAACGATTACTTGTCTAAACCGTTCAACAAACAAGAGCTGGCGGCGCGAATTACGGCTCACTTATCAGCAAGTAAAGCTGAGCAAAGACGTCTTG
>NZ_JBFRVX010000852.1:0-3301 GCF_041475345.1 Vibrio sp. 10N.222.48.A3
GTTAATGAACACGCACGGTTAATGAACACGCACGGCCAATGAACACGTACGCTTAATGAGCACGGAATAGTGTAACAATATTGAAAAGCCTGCGTTTGCTCCTAGCGAAATGCGGGCTTTTTTTGTATAACAATATCTGCTCAACACATTAAAAAATTAAAACTATTAAGGGACACTTAAAGTGGCTGAATTTAAATACAAAGATCTTTCTCAAGAAGAACAAGACAAGCTGGATGCAGCAACCTTTCGTCGCCTGTTAGCACACCTAGACAACAACAAAGATGTCCAAAACATCGACCTGATGATCTTGGCTGGCTTTTGCCGTAACTGTTTTAGTAAGTGGTACAAAGCAGAAGCTGAACAACAAGGCTTAGACTTGGATATCGATGACGCTCGTGAGCGCGTATATGGCATGACTTACGATGAGTGGAAACAAAATCACCAACCAAAAGCGACACCTGAGCAACTAGCGGCGTTTGAAGCGAAGCAGAAGCCAGAATAATTTGTTCTCGCTAGAAATTGATGAATAGAATAAACCAAAAAAGAGCCCATCAAGGGCTCTTTTCTATTTCGAACTATCGGTTTATATGAACTTAAGCCAGTTCACCCGTTTGCGAGAAAGCTTCTAGCTTCGCTGCATAAGGTTGTAGGTCACCGATATTCAGATTTACCCACTCGTCATTGAAGTAAGTGTCTAGGTAACGTTCACCGCTATCACATAGCAAAGTCACGATAGACCCTGTTTCTCCACGCGCTTTCATCTCGCTTGCCAGTTGAAGCACACCGTACATATTTGTACCCGTAGATGCGCCAACCTTGCGGCCAAGAATGTCAGATAACCAATGTGTCGTTGCGATACTTGCTGCATCTGGAATTTTACGCATTTCGTCAACCACACCAGGAATGAAGCTTGGTTCTGCTCGTGGGCGACCAATGCCTTCAATCTTGCTGAATGTACTGCCTTTCACGTTCGCATTGCCGGTTTGGAAGTATTCGTGGAATACAGAGTTCTCAGGGTCCACAACACAAAGCTTAGTTTCATGTTGTTGGTAGCGAATGAAACGGCCAATCGTCGCTGAAGTACCGCCAGTACCTGGGCTCATTACTACCCAAGCTGGAACTGGGTGATCTTCCATCTGCATTTGATTGAAAATCGAGTTCGCGATGTTGTTGTTACCACGCCAGTCGGTTGCACGCTCAGCGTAAGTAAATTGATCCATGTAGTGACCATTCAATTCTTCTGCTAAACGGCGAGACTCATCGTAAATTTCATCTGAGCGGTCAACAAGATGCGCTTGGCCACCGTAGAATTCTATCTGTTCAATCTTCTTCTTCGCTGTGCATTTTGGCATTACCGCAATAAACGGCAGGCCAAGTAGGCGAGCGAAGTACGCTTCAGATACTGCAGTACTGCCTGATGAAGATTCAATGATCGTTGTTTCTGGGCCAACCCAACCGTTACAGATAGCGTATAAGAATAGAGAACGCGCTAAACGGTGTTTCAAAGAGCCTGTAGGGTGTGTGCTTTCATCTTTAAGGTAAACATCAATGCCTTCGATACTTGGCAGTTCGAGCTTGATAAGGTGCGTATCCGCTGAGCGTTGGTAGTCGGCTTCAATTTTGCGAATCGCGTTGTTAATCCATTGATGGTCAGTGCACATAAGCGTTCTCCTGATCGAGTGTAGGAATTCTTTGTAATTGGTATACTTCCAATTTAGCTAGAATTTGAGAGAAAAACTTTGCCATATTTGCTTTGTTTTGCTTAAAATGTAGAAAATTATTCTCTTTAAATTCGATTTGGTGAAAGTGTGATAGATGCCGTAGATAAAAAAATATTAAGGCTGTTACAAGAAGACAGCACATTGTCATTGAACGACATTTCAGAAGCGGTCAATCTCACCACAACACCTTGTTGGAAAAGGCTTAAACGCCTCGAAGAAAACGGCATTATTGAAAAAAAAGTGGCGTTATTGAATCCTGAAAAGCTCGAACTTGCTTTTACAGCGTTCGTATTGGTGAAAACCAGTGATCATTCTCATGAGTGGTATGGTCGTTTTGTAAACACCGTATCGGAATTTCCAGAAGTGATGGAGTTTTATCGCATGGCTGGAGAATATGATTATATGATGAAGGTTCAGGTGAAAGACATGAAGTGCTTTGATGATTTCTACAAGCGCTTGGTGAATAGCATTGATGGTATCTCTAATGTGACCTCGACGTTTGCGATGGAGCCATTGAAGTACACAACGGCATTGCCTCTATAAGCTGCACCTAGCTAAACGTTAACTATCGTTTCAGTTTAACTATCTTCTCAGTTTAGATCTCGTCTCTGCGATAAAGAAAAGGAATATTCATGTTTGCAAAAGTATCTACTGCTATCCAATTGGTGCTGGCCGTTGCCATTTTTTATTTGGGTTACACCATCTATTCGTTTACCAATAAAGTCGGTGAAATCGTTGATACTTATCCGCAGGTGATCGAAGATTTATCCGGTCTTACCAAAGGGCTAAAAGTAGAAGAGCTATTAGCGTTTGCTGAACATGTTAATGAGCTTGCTCCTCAGGTGTTTGATACCGTTGAAGACGTCAGAAAGACCGTCGAAAAAGTGAATCAAACCGTTTCATCGGTTGATAATAAAATCCCTGCGATATTAGATGAAGTTAAAAATGTCCGAACGGAAGTCGGGCAGGTAAGAACCGATGTCATCCCGCCCACATTGACTGAATTAAAACGATACCGTGTTGATGTGATGCCACCGATGCTCGCTGAAAGTAAATCTTACCGCGAACAAACTATCCCCACTGTTGTTGCCGAATCTGAAATGCTACGAGCGGAAGTTCCGGGAATTTTGGAACAAGCGAATTTGCTGGCAGATAAAAGTAAAGAGTTAGCTCAGGGCGCCGCAGAGGGCGCAGTGAAAGGCGTGGTGTTATCGCCATTTAATCTACTGCGAGACGCTGGTGATGGAATTAAAACTCGAGTACAAGGTGAATTCGAACCCTTGCTAGAGGCTGAATAGAGATTACGGACTGTTACGTGACAGCTTGTCGTTAGCATCATTAAAAAGAGAGGCTAGGTATTAAACCTAGCCTCTCTTTTTGTTTTCTCGTAAATATTTGGGGCTTGTAAAAAGCGTTTATTCGCTATTTAGTAAAACGCATCACACCTTCTTGAACTGCTGTCGCTACTAGCTCACCTTTCTGATTAAAGATCTCGCCGCGCACTAGGCCACGAGTGTTCGCTGCCGTTGGGCTTTCAATCGCATAAAGCAGCCATTCATCCATCTTAAACGGGCGATGGA
>NZ_JBFRVX010000853.1:0-3370 GCF_041475345.1 Vibrio sp. 10N.222.48.A3
GTGAATGTCTCGCTATGCGTGCCCCTACTCACATATATTGCTGATATTAACCTTGGATGGTTTATTAATTTATTTTAAAGCGTAAAATAAATGGTGCTTGCAAACTGTGTTGGTGACAAATTTGTCACCGCGGTTTTTACTTCCAAATTATAGGTTTCCTATGTTCAAGAAACTCTCGCTTAAAAATAAGCTGGCGATCTCTGCTAGCATGGCCATTATCCTGGGGGGGATTTTGGTCGAGGTATTGTCTTTTCGTGCTTCATTGCAACGGTTGGATATTGAAGTTGAACAGCGCTTAGAAGGTGCGTCAGCTTCTTACAATCAATATGTATCGGATTGGATCTTATCCAAAGAGCGTGCGCTTACTTCACTTTCGAAGGAGTCACAACAAGAAAGCTTGGTCACTCACCTGAAGCAGGTTCGTGATTCAGGCTCGTTTGATAATGTGTTCTTAGCGTTCCCTGATGGCTCGCAAAAAAATGCGAATGGCGTAGTGTTGCCACCGGGCAATGATGATCCACGCGTATGGGGTTGGTACACCAATGCGGTTTCGAACCCAAGTAAGGTGTTCATGGATAACCCAACGGTTGCCGCGGCAACTGGGGCGAACGTTGTGTCGTTGGGTACTGCAATGCAACTGCATGGCCAGCAGGTCGTTTTAGGTGCTGATGTAGAAATTACCGACATTCTAAACAGCCTTGAAAAAGTGATTCTTCCAGGCGAAGGCTACATGTTTATCGCGACCAACAAAGGCACGGTTTACACGCACGCTGATACAAAGTTGCTGAATGAGAACATTAGCTCGCTAGGGCTAGATTTTTCTGATGTACAGAAGGCACTGACTAGCGGTAAAGACACGGCTATCGAGTTAAATGGCAGCGACTATGTTCTGTACGCACGTGCGATTGATGGTACAAGCCTGATTACTATCAGTGTTGTTAATCATGACTCTTTGGTTGCACCGTTATTTGATGCGGTGATCGGTCAAGTGTTGGTGACACTGTTGGTTGTGATTGTATGTACCATATTGTTTAACCTGCTGTGTACTATTCTGTTCCGTCCGTTGAACCATGTGTCTCAAGCATTGGCGCAGATCGCTAATGGTAGTGGTGATTTAACTCAGCGTATTCATGTTGAGAACCAAGATGAAGTAGGAGAACTAGCACAGAACTTCAACACTTTTGTAGGAAGTTTACAGCAGTTGATTGGTCATATTCGTGGGCAATCAGAGCAGCTTAACAGCCAGTCAGAGAAAAGTACTCAGCGAGCGAATCGTTCGGTGGATGAGCTTAATCATCAACAGCAAGAGATCACCATGGTGGCGACGGCTGTAACGGAAATGGCGAGTGCAACGCAAGAGATTGCATCGCATGCTGAGCAAACCGCAAAAGCGGCACAAGACTCTGCGACAAGCACTAATAGCGGTCACGCCCTGGTTGTCGATACCAAAGGTTCTATCAATAACCTTGCCAATGAAGTGAATGAAGCAGGTAATGTGATCAGTGAGCTAAACAAGCATGCTCAAGAGATTTCGACGGTACTTGCTACGATTCAAGGTATTGCAGAGCAAACTAACTTGCTTGCTTTGAATGCTGCTATTGAAGCGGCGCGTGCTGGTGAATCGGGCCGTGGTTTCGCAGTCGTTGCCGATGAAGTTCGCACTCTGGCGCAACGTACTCAAGAATCGACCACTGAAATCCGCAACATGATTGAGCAGCTCCAAGCGGGTGCAAGCTCTGTATCTAACGCGATGAATCAAAGTAAAGACACAGCCACTGACGCCGTTGAACGCGCTCAGCAAGCAAACTCTTCACTTGACCGCATCCGCGACGCGATTCAGCGCATCTCTGATATGAATATTCAGATTGCTTCAGCAGCTGAAGAGCAGAGTTTAGTAGCGGAAGAGATCAACAACAACACAGTTAAGATCAAAGACCTTTCAACACAGGTATCGAACGCAGCTCAAGACGCAAACACAGCAATGCAAGTTCAAACTGACAATGTTCGCCAACAAGACGAACTATTAAACAAGTTTACGGTTTAACCGCCTTAGCGTTTAGCTAACTAACACCTTGTTTAACTAACACCCTGTTTAGTAAGCAATAAACAGCTTTATATAAAAAACCCCGCTTACTGGTAATCAGTAAGCGGGGTTTTCTTTTCAAGGTTTTCTTTGCAAAATTTGCTTTCTAACTCGTAACAGGCTCGAGCTAGTTGGTCGTCAGCATCATGCACTGGTTGGATTCAACCTTAATAGTTAAGTCCTTACCAACACATTCGAACACTTCGCCAGACAACAGATCCGTCACAGCGCCTGTCCAATTTAATGAGGCCGTCTTGCTTCGTTTCGATTTATTAATCACCACAATGCCTTTGTCGCCACGAACAAACACCAACAAGTCATCATTGGCTTCAACCACCTGCATCGCTTCGCCATGAACATGGTTATGGAATTGAATCATGTTTTTCATATAAGGCGCTTGCCAGTCGTTAAGCCAACGAGGTTGGCCACTCTTGTCCAGAATACCGCTGGTGCTGAGCTCACTGTAAACAAGCGGCACACCGCCATCTCGTCCAAGAATAAAGGCGTGAGCTAATTGCTCGTCGACTTCATCCATCACATGTTCCAAAAACACCTCGTTATTTGGAATGTCATGAGTGACAGCAAAAGTGATCGCTCGCATGTTCGACAGAGCTTGACCAAAACAGTATGGGTTGATCAGAGACTTAAAACTGCCCTGCTCTTCAAAAGCTTTGAAGATGGTATTGAATAGCGGAAAATCATACGCCCCTAAACGAGTGTGTTTAAGGTAAGGCTCGAGGAACAGTTCGTACTCTTCTTTGGTTGCACCACCGTCAGTAATGATCTCGCCAAAGATATGCATTTCTTCACAGATATCATCAGTCCAAACCTTACGTAGATGTGACAGTGTCATGTGTTTCGCTGCGTCGATGCGAAACCCTTTCACACCAATCACTTTCAAGGCTTTTAGGTAAGCTCGCTGCTGTGTAACCACATTGTCGTTGTCTAACAGCGTTGGCAGGCCTGGATCGCTTGCTCCACCAGTAATACGTCCGTTTTGCACCTCCCAAGTGTCTTTCCAGTTCTTGATACCAAACGCTTCGACAAAGTCGTTCTCATCAAACAAAGGTTTAGAAAGATCACCAAACAAACGAACGGATTCGTAATACTCAGAATCTTGTTGGTAAGACGCCATGTCTTGTTGATTTGGATACGTCAAATCACCGCGAATACTCGACTCGTTAGCCATGTGGTTAAACACAACGTCCACATAGGTACGAAGCCCATGTTGCTTTAACGTGTTCACCATTGCAGTGAAGTCTTGCGTATCACCAAGCTGATTATCGA
>NZ_JBFRVX010000854.1:0-2460 GCF_041475345.1 Vibrio sp. 10N.222.48.A3
GATCTACCACTGGGTGATATCAGTGGTAGATCCGGCTGCTCAAAGCTAAATGCATAATCGACACTATTCACATTCACTGTATAGTTTGCAGGGCCAGAAATTGGCAAGTAATAAACCATATCGAGTTCATACACACCACCAGCAGGAAGCTCTTTCCATGCAGGTAATGTAAACGCTACTCTGTGCATCGGACCATCTAGACCACCAATATTATTGGCACGAGTGTGACCAGAAGCAATCACAGACAAACCACCGCCCGATTGATCTTTTGCGTTATCAGGTGCAGACACTGGGATATCGAACTGGAACTCAGTACCACCAGGAAGCGCTTGACCTGTATTGTTTGTAAACGTGATCTTAGGGTTAATTGGATAGTTTTGATCACCGACTTTGAAGCCACCTACAGAAACAGTAATATCTAATGCTTCCGTTGGGATAGCACCCGTTGCAACCTTGTTTCCATATGGAGTAGCTGACTTAAACTTATCGTAGATAGCTTTCGTCATAGTGTTACCCATATGGAACTCACCGTTTCCGCTATTACACGCCTGTTCGGTTGTATCGATTGAAGTTCGGTTACCGTTCGCATCGAGTACGTAACAGTTGTAATCCCCTGCTAGTTCCCAGAACATGATGCCACCGATTTCTTTGTCGATAACGTAATCGGCTTTCACATCGATAGAATCTTTATCTTCCGTTGAAAGGAATACGCCCTTCTCTGCGTTCCACAACCAAGGAGCAACAGCCACGCTGTCATAGTTACGCGTGTAAGTCCCCATTAGAACATCTGAAGGATCGTTAACAGGATCAAGCTTGTAAGCTGCTGCATAAGAACCCCAAATGCCTTTCTCTAAGTTCTTCGCATGCCACATTGGGTTTGAACCTGCACCCATTTCGTTGCCTTTCGGATCAGTATCGTGCCACATGTTATCGATACCAATTGCGCCATGGCCACAGTTGTTCTTCTCGCCTTCACCAGTACCTGCTGAACATTCAGCTTGGTTTGGCAGTGCTGCTCGGCCCCAAAGACCATTCTCACCACCAGTTACACCTTGCCAACCACGTGTGTAGTAAGGCACACCGATGTTAATACGACCTGCTGGCATAGAACCACGGAAGTAGTGGTAGGCCCAATCCGTATTCAGGTAACCGATACCGCCGTAAGCCGCTGTGCCGTATACGTTCCACTGTGCTAACTCTGAATCTTTACCTGTATCAAACAACGCAGCGTTATGGCCTACGTGATCGTTCCACGCACCGTGAAGGTCATAAGACATGATATTTACGTAATCGAGATATTTGGTTACATCGAATGTTTCCATACCACGCAGTAGGTAACCCGAAGAAGGCGCCGCGATCGTTAACATGTAGTGATTGCCATCTTGCGAAGAGGCTGCATCAAGCTTCTCACGCAACACTTTCATCAACACTTGGTAAGAAGCCCATAGGTATTGACGACGTGGTTCCATAAAGTCTTTATCGTACGGATTACCTGCGCCCGCCATTGACGTCGGGTATTCGTAATCGATATCTAGACCATCGAACTGGTATTTACGAAGCATTTCAACCGCTGAAGTTGCGAATGTTTCGATACCTTGATGGTTAATAGAACCGTCAGCATTGGTCGTCATGGTATAGAAACCACCATCAGCCACTCGGCTACCATCAGTGGCGAAGTGGCCACCGGTCTCCGCCCAACCACCGATTGAGATTAAAGTCTTAACATCGTGTTTTTTCTTCGCTGTCGCTAATGCACCGAAGTGACCTTTGAAGCCTAATGCTGGGTCAACTTCCACGCCCGGCCACTCTTTACCAACCGCTGCGTTGTTCGGATCGTTCACATCACCCACGTTTACTTTGCCATCTGAGCCGATGCTCACGAAAGCGTAGTTAATGTGTGTGAGTTGTTCCCAAGGAATGTCATTTACTAGGTAAGCAGCTTGTGGGTCATCCCCTGCACGCCAGCTGGTGAAGTAACCAATGACACGACGTGGGTGATCCGCGCCCATTTTCTCACGGCCTTCATCATCGTAAATCGTACAATAAGGAACATCGACACCTTGAGTTTGATACAAGCCATCAGGTCGACAAGTGCTCACCGTTGGTACGCCATTCACCGTCAAAGAAGCCAGCGCTGAATCTGTCGTTGCGCCTTGATTGTCAGTCGCTTTTGCGTAAACCGCTAAAGAACCCGCTTGAGTGGTTGTGTAGTTAAGCGTGTATGGGCTTGTCGCAGCCGTTCCGACTAAAGAACCTGCCACATAAAAATCGACCTTATCAACCGTACCATCGCTGTCTGTTGCCGTTGCGGTAAGCGTTACCACACCACCAACATCAACCGAAGATGCAGAAAGCGCAACCGATACTGTCGGCGCTTCATTTCCAGGTGTAACTGAATCGACAGAAATAGAGACCGCGCTCGCTAAGCTAGCCGCGCCTTCATTGTCTGTAGCAACAACC
>NZ_JBFRVX010000855.1:0-1059 GCF_041475345.1 Vibrio sp. 10N.222.48.A3
GCTAGGTCTAGCAGAAGGTGTCGGTGGTATGTTTGTCTCTTTGATCAAACTATTGGTTGTTCCACTGGTATACGTATCTATCGTTTGCGGAATTGTTGAATTGAAAGACATCCGTTCTTTCGGTCGCCTAGGTGGTAAAACTTTTGCTCTTTACATTATCAACACCATCATCGCGATTTCTGCAGCCCTAACTGTTGGCCTTATTTTCCAGCCGGGTGCTGGTGCAGATTTAGCCGGAACGATCTCTGAGACAGTTCAACTAACAACAACTGAAACTCCAGATATCTTCTCTCTTGTTGTGAACATCGTTCCTAGCAACCCAGTTCAGGCGTTTGCAAGCGGCGACATGCTACAGATCATCTTCATGGCAATTTTGACTGGTCTTGCTATTCAGGCTCTTGATTCACGTGGCGGTCCAGCGATCAAAACGTTCAAGATGGCTAACGAAATCATGATGAAGCTTATCGGCCTAGTAATGAGCTTGGCGCCATTTGGTGTATTCGCTCTGATGATTCAACTAGGTGCGACACTGAACGCTGAGACACTTATGTCTGTAGCGGGCTATGTAGCGCTTGTTGTTGCGATGCTAGTGTTCTGGATTTTCTTCTTCTACCCAATGATGGTTGGTATCGCGACAGGTATTACGCCTAAGCAATTCCTACGTGCAACTCGTGAGCAAATCCTTTTCTCACTATCGACGGCAAGTTCGAACGCGACTATCCCAGTAACAATGCGCACTCTAACTGAAAAGCTTGGTGTATCAAGATCTGTGGCAGGCTTCGGTGTACCACTGGGTGCGACAATGAACATGTCTGGTGTCTCTATCTACATAGCACTAGCGACAATGTTCGTAGCAAACGCATTCGGTCAACCAATCAACACGGCTGACATCTTTACTCTGGGTCTAACTATCTTGCTACTGTCTATCGGTGCGGGTGGTGTTCCAGGTGGTGGTGTTGTAATGGTAGGTGTTCTATTGCACCAACTAGGTTTACCACCAGAAGGTCTAGCTATCATTGCTGCGGTAGACCGTATCAACGATATGTTCTGTACTTCTTC
>NZ_JBFRVX010000856.1:0-259 GCF_041475345.1 Vibrio sp. 10N.222.48.A3
GACCAGTACTGCACAATCGCTTCCAATGCCAAAGGCGGTGACGATGTTGTCACGCTCATCAAATGCATTGGTCAGCTCATTACTCATCAAATTCCACTGTCTGTCGAGCCACTTATTCAAGGGCTAAAACAACAGATCACCACCGCTAAGCAATTAAGTGGTGTGTCTCAAGGCAGCGCAGTGAATCATCAAGGAGAGCTAGTATGAGTTCTCAATCGAACCAGTATCAGGCTCAGAACAAACAACAAGTAAAGTGCAA
>NZ_JBFRVX010000857.1:0-3021 GCF_041475345.1 Vibrio sp. 10N.222.48.A3
GTAGGGAATGACGACTATAGGCGGTATTGATCAATTGTTTACCTGAATCGAAGTCTTTAGTCGTCATCTCAGAATCGAGTAGAACGAGATATCAGAGATCTCTGTTTGTTAAAATTCACAAGTGTAATTTGATGTATAGGCGAAATGCCTTGAATAGCGCTTAACAACGTTTAGTAAAAAACTAGGTCGGATAGCAGGGGATAAACGGTCAGTGTAGTTGTCATTGGTTGAGGGAACTAGGAGAAGGGTTTCGGTGTGATAGTCAGTACTGCCTATCTGAGGTATTGAACAAATATAGCAGGCACAAAAAACGCTACCCTTAGGTAGCGTTTTAATTAAAGCAGATAAGTAATCGGGATTACTTAGTTACTTTAAGAACTGGAGTTTCGCCAACAGTTACAGAACCAGAAAGCTTGTTCAGCTCCTTGATTTCGTCCATGTTAGAGATAACAACTGGAGTAAGCGTAGATTTTGCTTTCTCTTCTAGAAGCGCAAGGTCGAAAGTGATGATTGTGTCACCAGCTTTAACAGATTGACCTTCTTCAGCTACACGAGTGAAGCCTTCGCCTTTAAGTTCAACAGTATCGATACCGAAGTGAACGAAAAGCTCAATACCGTCGTCAGACTCGATAGAGAATGCGTGGTTTGTTTCGAAGATTTTACCGATAGTACCGTTAACTGGAGCTACCATTTTATCGCCAGCTGGTTTGATAGCAATGCCATCACCAACGATTTTTTCAGCGAAAACTACATCTGGCACGTCTTCGATGTTTACGATTTCACCAGAAAGAGGTGCGATGATTTCGATTGCACCAGCATCAGCGCTGTCATCAGATACAAGCTTTTTCAGTTTGTCAAACAGACCCATTGTGTCATGCTCCTAACGTTTAGTTTTATTCTGTAGAATATACTATACCAATCTAACAAATTAGACGACTATTTTTAGCCGTCTAACTTCATTAAGCTCTTGGTGATTACTGAGTTTTCTCAGCGATGAACTTTTCTACACAAGCTTCAATTTCTGCAGCTGTAGGTAGAGATAGTGCTTCGTCAGCCATAGCTTTAACTTCAGCGAAGTTAGAGTTACGGATTACTTTCTTAACTTTAGGGATAGAGATACCGCTCATAGAGAACTCATCTAGACCCATACCAAGAAGAAGTAGAGTTGCACGCTCATCACCTGCTAGTTCGCCACACATACCTGTCCATTTACCTTCTTTGTGAGAAGCATCGATTACTTGCTTGATAACAAGAAGAACCGCTGGAGATAGTGGGTTGTATAGGTGAGAAATCATTTCGTTACCACGGTCTACCGCAAGAGTATATTGCGTTAGGTCGTTAGTACCGATAGAGAAGAAAGATACTTCTTTCGCTAGGTGGTGTGCGATTGCAGCTGCTGCTGGAGTCTCAACCATTACGCCGATTTCGATTTCTTCATCGAAAGCTAGGCCTTCAGCGCGAAGTTCAACTTTGTACTCTTCGATTGCTTTTTTCAGTTCACGGATCTCTTCAACAGAAATGATCATTGGGAACATGATGCGTAGTTTACCGTGTGCAGATGCACGTAGGATACCACGTAGTTGGTCACGTAGAATTTCACGACGATCCAAGCTGATACGTACTGCACGCCAGCCTAGGAAAGGGTTCATTTCTTGTGGAAGGTCCATGTATGGTAGGTCTTTATCGCCACCGATATCCATAGTACGGATAATCACTGACTCGCCTTCCATTGCTTCCGCTACTTCTTTGTAAGCAACGTATTGCTCTTCTTCAGTAGGAAGTGCAGTACGGTCCATGAATAGGAATTCAGTACGGTACAGACCAACGCCTTCACCGCCGTTACGCAGAATACCGTCACAGTCTTTTACTGTACCGATGTTGCCACAAACTTCTACACGGTGACCGTCTAGAGTTTCAGCATGTAAGTCTTTTAGTTTTGCTAGTTCAACTGCTTCTGCTTCGAAATCAGATTTGATTTTCTTAGCTTCTGCTAATTCAGCGTCAGAAGGGTTGATGATGATCTTGTTGTTCATCGCGTCTAGCACAAGCATGTCGCCGTTTTTAACTTGCTTAGTGATATCGTTAGTACCAACGATAGCTGGAAGCTCAAGTGAACGTGCCATGATTGAAGTATGAGATGTACGACCGCCGATGTCACAAGCAAAACCAAGAACGTAGTCTAGGTTGATTTGTGCCGTTTCAGATGGCGTTAAATCGTAAGCAACTAGGATAACTTCTTCATTGATATCTGCTAGAGATACAATGTTGATGCCTAGTGCATTTTTAACGAAGCGAGTACCGATATCACGGATATCAGTCGCACGTTCTTTTAGGTACTCATCATCAAGCGACTCAAGTGCAACAGCTTGCTCTTCGATCACTGTGTAGATCGCGTTGTCTGCGTGCATTTTGTCTTTCTTGATGAGTGCTAAAATCTCTTCTTCTAGCTCTTCATCTTCAAGCAGCATGATGTGGCCTTCAAAGATTGCTTCTTTTTCTTCGCCAAAAGTTTCAAGTGCTTTTTGCTTTACAACTTCAAGTTGTTGAGAAGATTTGTTACGAGCGTCAAAAAAACGCTGAACTTCTGCTTCAACTTGATCGTCTGAGATAGATTGAGTGTTTAGGACAATTTCATCTTCTTGAAGTAGTAGTGCTTTACCGAAAGCAATACCAGGAGATGCTAGGATGCCTGAAATCATAGCCTTACCTTAGTTGTTCAACTGTAAACGGGAGAATGTGTGACTTTAAGTCGTCGACTAATGTCGCGCTTATTGCTATCTATTTCGAATTGCTATCTATTTCGAACAAAGCCACTTTGCTGTGCAAAATGGCTTTGAAAGAAGGAGACCGTATTAGTGTAGTTGATCCATAAGAGCAACTAGGTGGTCTACAGCTTGCTGAGCTTGAGGGCCTTCAGCTGAAATAGTAACGTTAGTACCTTTTACTAGGCCTAAAGTTTGTAGTTTGAACAGGCTTTTCGCGCTAGCGCTTTTGCCGTTAGAAGTCACTGTGATGTCAGCG
>NZ_JBFRVX010000858.1:0-5749 GCF_041475345.1 Vibrio sp. 10N.222.48.A3
GTGACTAGAGATATAGGCTTACTTGCTACCCCAATGGTCGCTAACCCAACCACCAATATGCTCATCAAAATGACTGCCACTGAATCTCTGGTTACGTTCCACCGAGGTATCACAGTCATCTTTGTTGTCTATTAGGTTTTGTATGTAGTTTGCCATCGGGTCATTAGAACGCTGACGATCTCGGCGAGTAGCCACTTCCTTAATCAGTTGTAATCGATATGTAGAGCTTGCACGTTTCATTTCAATGACCTCCCGGTTTTTAGACACTAATAGAAAAATCTAGTTGTCAGATATAGGGGCGTCAACGTGATTTTAGAGTATTTTTTTTGAGCAACCAAGAATCAATACCTTGGCATCATAATTCATAAAAGTGTCATTTAGGTTGGCATCTTTATGGAGGTTTGAGGGCATAAGTTTGTATTTTGGTCCTGCTAATATGAGATCAACCATAAAAAAGCCCAGTGCAAACTGGGCTATTCGATTTTCTGTGGTTACTTTGAATAACAGGTTATTTCGAAGAACTTGGTTTGCTCTTAAATTGCTTAACACTCTTCTTTTTTGCGGTTCTTCGGTTAGCCATCTTGTCTTTAGGCGGACGTTTGCGAGCTGTCGCTTCAGATGCAGGTTTGTCTGTAACAGGGAAACCTTCCAACGCTTGTAGCATAAGAGGTTTATTGGTCAGAGTACGAATTGCATTCAGGTAGTCAGTTTCGCTGTGGCTAACCAGAGAGATCGCGCTGCCAGTACTTCCTGCTCTTGCTGTGCGACCAACTCGGTGGACGTAAGTCGCCGAATGCGATGGCAAATCAAAGTTAATTACGACAGGTAGTTGATCAATATGGATGCCTCTAGCCATAACGTCGGTGGCGATAAGCACACGAGTCTTGCCATTTTTGAAACTCTCTAATGCTTGCTCTCGCTCTTCTTGGCTCTTATTTCCGTGTAGCGCATTCACACTTATTTTGGCTTTACTCAATCGCTTGGTTAATGCATCTGCATTGTCTTTTGCGCCAATAAATACCAATACCTGCGACCATGCGTGCTGATTGAGTAGGGCGATCAGCGCTTGAGCTTTACTGCCTTTGTTCACTAAGTACAGAGTTTCTTCAATAGCCGCGACCACACTGTTTTCTTGATGCGTCGTGACCTTTACTGGATTAACAAGAAGCGCCTCAGTCTGACTGATCAGCTCTTTTGGCAGCGTAGCCGAAAACAGCAGTGTTTGATGCTTTTTAGGAAGAGCAGAAATAATGGTTTGAACATCTGGCCAAAATCCCATGTCGAGTAAACGGTCTGCCTCATCAAGAATTAAAGACTTGCATTGGGTTAGCTCGAGCTTGTTCTCTTGAATAACGGCATGTAGGCGGCCAGGAGTTGCGATCACGAGTTGTGGCTTTTCTAACAATTGCTGTTGCTGGATCTCGATATCAACTCCACCAGTCAGTGTCACCGTTTTGATATCAAGTGTGGTTGCGATGGGTTCTAGTGCTTTGGCTACTTGAGAGGCAAGTTCACGGGTTGGAACAATGATTATCGCTTGTAGTTCATTTACATCATGCTTGATGCTGTTCAGCAAAGGTAAGCCAAATGCCAACGTTTTTCCGCTACCCGTTTGAGCCAACGCCAGCACGTCTTTCTCCGCAATAATTGTAGGAATTACTGCTTGCTGTATCTCTGTCGGCTTATTGAATTGAGATGGGATCGCGGAGACGGTTTTTGGGTTAAGGGTTAGGCTATCAAATGACATAAATGAACCAAGTATCAAAAGGGAGGTGGAGTTTAACAGGACGTCAAAAGTTAGAGAATCAGTTTATCGGTAAACTTCAGCTTGGCCTTCAGTCTTAATATTTGGGGGAATAGAACCTGAGATAGACGACTTACATCCCATTTTCTATCGAATCCTAAGAACCATGGATATTTTGGCGTAAAAACCTAAAGCAATTGAACGCAAAGACGATATAATTATTAGTTATCCTTTTGGTTGGCATATGTGTTTTGAATCTAGGTTTGAAGTTTAAGGATGATTTAAGCCAACGGGGACGGGTATTTTTAAGTTGTTTTAATAGCTTGTTTTTTATAAATAAAAATAGAGACAGGGAGTCATCAATGAGTGAAGAGTCATTCACCCAGAAACGTGAGTATTACCGCCTGAAGTATCCCAAAAAGGCGCGCCCGGTGATACGAATCAAAGATGAACTTTTTCATGTCAGTGAAGTTTCTGAAAAAGGCGTGCGCTTGATGATGAGTAACATCATCCCGGTCTATCGAGGCTACTCCATGGCAGGCACTTTATGGTTGCATGGTAATAACAGCATTGATATTCGTGGTTCTGTATTGAGACAAGAAGGCGATGAAGTGATCGTTCTGTTATCACAAGGCCCGAGTTTCAAAGATATGGTGGCTGAACAACGATACATTAGGCAAAGGTACCCGGTTTTCTTCGCGAACCTTAGAGTGGCATAAGCAAAGCATCTAAACGCCTAAACCCCAAGTAACTCATGGTTATCTGATATAAAAAGCCCAGCACTTTGACGAGTGCTGGGCTTTGTCATCTATATGAACAAAATGAACAAACTACTTCTAAAGACAAACTGTCTCTAAGGACAAACTAACAAGTTTGCTTCGTCTTATAGCTCGTCGACTGTTGCCCAAACCGCTGCTAGCATGTCGTGACCAAATGCAACACTGCGCTCTGGAGACCAACCGTACAGTTCGTCAGCGTGGCTGATGTGATCTTTAAATGGCATCTCGACAGTGTATGCCAAACACTTGAACTGTTCGCCGATCCAGTTTGTGCCGACGGTCATATTTGCTTTGCCCGGTTCGTCTTTATCGTAACCAAATTCATCTTGGAACTCTGGCGTGATAGTCAGAAGAGCTTGCTTGAAGTGATTCTCTAGTTTTGCAATGCGCTCGTTGTATGAAGGTGTGCCTTCGCTACCAGCAACAAAGTTATATGGGATTGCTTCGTCGCCGTGAATGTCTAGACAAAGGTCAACGCCAGTTTCTAGCATGCGCTCGCGAACAAGGAAAACCTCAGGGCTGCGTTCCATAGAAGGTGACTGCCATTCACGGTTTAGGTTGACGCCAATACCGTTAGTGCGTAGGTGACCACGGATGCTGCCGTCTGGGTTCATGTTAGGTACAACGCGGAATACAACGCTGTCTAGAAGTGAACGACCAACTGTGTCTGTTTCATCAAGCAAGCGTTGTAGCAGACCTTCGATCAGCCATTCAGCCATGGTCTCGCCCGGATGTTGGCGACCAATAACCCAGATGTTTTTCTTCTCTGCACTTGGCTCACCGATGGTTAGCAAAGTGATGTCGTTGTTATCTAACGTATGGCCCAGAGTTTCTAGCTTACAAGCAGGGTGCGTTTGAGCACTGTGCAAGAGATCTTGATGACGATCGTATGAATACGGTGCGAAGTACGCGAAGTACATTGAATCGTGTTCAGGAATGATATCAAAGCTTAAAGTGTCGCCATCGAATTGAGATGGAATGCGGAACCACTCTTCACGGTCATACGATGCAACCACATCATAATCTTTCCAGCCTTCAGGGTAGGCAGATGTTGCCAATTGGCCGATTTCAAAGTGGTGAGCTTGTTGAGCTTCACTTTCTAAGCGGAAATGAAACCATTGTGCGATTTCAGTTTGATTATCCGCTGGAATAGTTAGTTGAATGTTTTGTGGTGAATCTGCTGAAACGACGTGAATGTTGCCGCTTTCGAAGTTGCTGAAAATTTTCATTGTAGTTTTTATCTCGTAGTTGAGTTGCCGTAAGATTAGCACACTTTTTTTCGAGCAAACCACTAACTAAATCGTAATGAGATGTTATTTCAGCTATCTGTTTTTTAGCTGCCTACTTTTAAATCGACAGCTATTTAACGGTTAACTTTGAGCTATCGACGTTGGCAAGTCGTGCAACCACGACAGGCAGAGCGTGTATAGCGATCGAGTTTACTGCGTTGCACCTTACAGTACGCATTTTTCAGCGCTCTTCTTCCAGCAAACCAATCATCCGGCTTTGACAGGATCAGATAACCATTGAAGCGCTTCACAAGCTCGGTTCTATTTTGGTGGATGAACTTGCTATCAAAGCCTATTTCGAAGTAATCAAGCGCTTGTTCAATCGAAGTAAAGCTCGCTATTTTTTGTTGGAACTCTGTTTGGCTCATGGGGAGTTTGTTTGTGAACTGGTGGCAACTATTGTACCGAGTTCACGATTTATTTTATTGATTTTAGTTATGACTTACCAGGGGTTGAACCGTAGGCTTTCTTAACATGAAGTGATCTTTTTAACTCTTTGAGGATTATAGATAAAGTACTAACGAACAGTGACAACTACCCAACCAGATAGAGGAATCAATGAATCGAATCAATCCAAAGAAACTACTTCGCAGTAAATGGACGGCCGTTAGCCCAGTAAAGAAAGAAAAGCACTTTATGATCACTGAGGTCGAATTCGAAGAAGGGGAGGTCATTCGTTGCTTAATAGAAGCGGTGATGACGAAACGAGAAGAAGACATTAACTGGCGCGATCTAACCGATAAGGATCATTGGCTTCCTGGTTGGAAATAAGTGTATCAAGTCGAGGCGATCTGCTTGATACACTTGTATTAATTACCCGACGCAGCAAGCCCTTGCCAGTATTTAAGGCCTTCTAACACACCCTCTGCATGTGTTGCTCTGCTGGTGTATACATTATCTCGATCGGACAGGTGAGCGATCTCAGGGTAATGATTCGCGACCAATATTGAATTTACGCCATCTATGGTTAGCATCGAGGTGTCGTTCGCTGAGTCGCCAGCCACGCATACCTCTTCAATGCTTAACTGATGTTGTTTAAGTAGATGATGAATCGCTGTGGCCTTGTTGACCCCCTTAGGCGTGATATCTAAGTACCAATCGTGGGAATAAGTAAGGTGTACATCTAAACCGTGTGATTCCAGACGAGATACGATCAGCTCATGTTGAGGCTCTGAGAGTTTTCCTTCGAAAGTGATCTTGTAGTCCCCTTGATGGCTCTCTAAGCGCTCTCCCATGAAATCGAGCGATGCAAGTGCAGACTCAACCTTTGACTTGTTCCAAGATGCTTCTAATTGATTGTGCCAGGTGTGATCCGGCGTTTGGGAGTGCTCGTGATGAATTCTCGTGCCTACGTCGCTGATAATCGTGTGTGGTTTCGGGTAGTTGTCAGAAGCTAAACCCACACGAATTGAGGGCAGTGTTCTACCTGTCGCGATGATAAAGCGGATAGCCGGTTGCTTTGTTAAGTAGTTAAACAACTGATCAACCCCATGAGACGAGCCGCCATCAAGCGTGCCATCAAAGTCACACACCAGCATTTTTATCATTCTAATACCTGTCCTTTTATCCGTCCGAAAGAGTGCCCAACCTTTAGATAAAGAATGGAACAGCAATGTGTACTCTACAAGTTGTCTTTCGGCCTGGGTAATCGACTTTTGACAGTTTGCAGCAAGTATCACAGTTGGTGTTATGTCTTCTATATCGGAGATGAAGGTATCAATCCGATCTGTGCCTAATTGGACGGACTCTATCCAGATTGCCCTTCATATGTGTGTAAAAGTCATTGGGAGTGCGCGCCTCGTAATGGTGTTAATTTACCAGTCTTGGTGGCGTTTAAACTCTCTTAATTGGTTTGTATTCGAATTATTTGTACACGAACTATTTGTGCATATTCTTGGTCTATTTAGCCTATTAATTGTTCTGATGTGAAATAAATA
>NZ_JBFRVX010000859.1:0-2917 GCF_041475345.1 Vibrio sp. 10N.222.48.A3
CTTTAATCCTAGCGCACAACCATCCTTCCGGTGTCGCGGAGCCAAGCCAAGCAGATAGGCGAATTACACGTAGATTAACCGACGCATTGGCACTAGTGGACATCCGAATTCTCGACCATTTTGTCGTTGGAGATGGCGAAGTTATCTCTTTTGCAGAGCGCGGATGGATTTGAATCACATTTTAGGTTGTTAGTTGCGTTAAATCTGCTATCATTCCGCCCACATTTTAGAACCTTAAATCAGCTCTGATTACTCAAATAGCTGCCCTGTTCAAAAAAAGATCACGAAATCCTTAAAAAGGATCTGTTCGGGTCTTGAGCAATGCATGTCAAGTTAGTATAATACGCGACCTTTGATAGCCTTGAATGGATTTTCCATTATGGTTTTTACCTCTATTTTCAGAATTGATAGAGAGGTTCGGCCACCAAGGTTGATATCGAGCTGAAACGATTTGGAGAGACATTCATGTCCCGAGTATGTCAAGTAACTGGTAAGCGTCCAGTAACGGGTAACAACCGTTCACACGCACGCAATGCTACCAAGCGTCGTTTTCTGCCGAACCTACAAACTCACCGTTTCTGGGTAGAGAGCGAAAAACGTTTTGTTAAACTACGTCTAACTGCTAAAGGCATGCGTATTATTGATAAGAAAGGCATCGATGCTGTTCTTGTTGATATCCGTGCACGTGGCGAAAACGTTTAAGAGGAATTAAGCAATGGCTAAAGGCATTCGTGAGAAAATCCGTCTAGTATCTTCTGCTGGAACTGGTCACTTCTACACAACTGACAAGAACAAGCGTAACATGCCAGGCAAATTTGAGATCAAAAAGTTTGATCCAGTAGTTCGCCAGCACGTTATGTACAAAGAAGCTAAAATCAAGTAATTGATAGCCCCTTTGTCTCTTCTTTTATAGAAGAATAAATTAAAAACCCAGCTTATAGCTGGGTTTTTTTATGCCCAAAATTTGGGAAGCCCCAGTGTTTTTGATAAGGGTAAGCATTATTGGCTCAATTTGGCACCTACCGTACAGACGTTACACTTGCCGATGAGCTTATGTGATAGAAAATTACTCAGGATAGAATGTGTCGCCATTTTCACGATATACTGAACACTCAATAGGTTAGATGAGCAGAATCAGATGAGATATCGTGGACGTCGATGGAACAACATACTCATGTTAAGCGTGATCGCTTTTATTGGGGTGCTAAACCTTCCAACATTGATCAAAACGTACCTTATCGAACCTGAGCCTGAACTTCAGGCAAGCAGCCCTTACCCTTATCTTTTAAACCCAAAAGCAGAACTTCAAGCCTTACACTTTACTAAGTGGTCGGTAGTGCAAGAAGACGGCCATTGGGTTTATCAAATGAAAGAGTCTGTCTCAGAGCAAAGTGTGAGTGCCCAAGAGTTATCGCAACGCTGGCAACAGCTAGTAGGCACGGAAGTCGACGCTAAAACTTATACTGACCTGACTCCCCAGCTTAATACGCCGTACACCATTGAAGTTTGGTATCAAGACCAAGAAGAGCCACAGCGTATTACCTATTATCAGCTTGCTGAGTTTTGGTTGCTAAAAAACTGGAATGATCAGTGGTTGGCGGTGTCTATTGAAGAGAGTTACTTGTTTCCAAGCTTTGGCTCAGAAGATTCATTTAAATCAGACCATCTCTTTAAAGCAGACAAGCTATCTATATCAGACAAACCACCTAAATCGGACGACTAACTATGCCTGAATTACCCGAAGTTGAAGTAAGCCGCATGGGGATCTCGCCTCATTTAGTTGGCGAGACGATTAAAACTCTGACTTTTCGTACCCCCAAACTGCGTTGGGATATCCCTCAAGAACTTAAGAAATTAGAAGGGCAGGTGATTCGCTCTATCTCACGCCGAGCTAAGTACCTATTGATAGAAACTGATACCGGAACAGCCATTGTGCACCTTGGTATGTCTGGCTCACTGCGCGTGTTAGACGCAGATTTCCCGCCAGCAAAACACGACCACGTGGATCTTAAGCTAACCAATGGCAAGATATTGCGTTACAACGATCCGCGTCGCTTTGGTGCGTGGTTATGGTCGGCGCCTGATGAAATACATACAGTATTACTGGGTTCTGGTCCTGAGCCACTAACTGACGACTTCAACGCAGATTACATTGCTGAGAAAGCAGAAAAGCGTAAGGTTGCCGTCAAACAGTTCATCATGGACAACAAAGTAGTGGTCGGTGTGGGTAATATCTACGCCAATGAAGCTCTGTTTTCTTCACGTATTAATCCTTTGCGCTCTGCAAGTAAGGTTACAAAACAAGAGTGGCTCTTGTTAACTAAAGAGATCAAGCAAGTACTCACGACGGCTATCAGACAGGGTGGAACAACGCTAAAAGACTTTGCCCAAGCGGATGGAAAACCGGGATATTTTGCTCAAGAGCTGCAGGTTTATGGTAAGGCTGGTGAACAGTGTCCTAACTGTGAAGAGCTGATTCAGGAACTTAAAATCGGGCAAAGAAACACGTTTTATTGCTCTAGCTGTCAGGTATAGATGTGTCCTTCTCAATACAGAAGTTGATATCACTTGAGGCTGTGTCTAGGGCACTTTATCTGATAAAATTACGGATATTATTGTGGAACTTGTCGTCTTCATTTCTAAAGGCAGAGTCTACCTCTAGAGCTTTGTTGATAATTCCTTGCCTATGGCTGCTGGCTTTGCCTTCGTTACATTACGTAAAAATAAAATATAAAGAGAAACTATGAAGATATTTTATTATCTAAAACATGCCTTGCTCTCTATCGCACCTCGTTTGTATTTTTCAAAACAGTTTGAAAAGCTGGAAAAGTCATATTCCGATCAAGCTGACTATATAAAAAGCAGAGTAAGTTATTATGTGAAAGGGCTCGGCGACTTTGATAAGGCTAGTCTAAAC
>NZ_JBFRVX010000860.1:0-7913 GCF_041475345.1 Vibrio sp. 10N.222.48.A3
GTAATCAACCCTGAAATCATACCAAAAACACCCACACCACAAATGATCACCAGAGAAGCGACTAACTTGCCTGAGCTCGTCACTGGATAATAATCGCCGTACCCCACGGTACTAATCGTTACGAAAGCCCACCATAAAGCATCTTGGCCAGTGGTAATGTTGGCATTGGGATCCTTGTGCTCTAGCAGCAGTATTGTTCCTGCACCTATGGTCAGGAGAATAACCAATAGCAAAATAATTGAGGCGAGTGTCGTTTCTTTTCGATTGCTAAACAGCTCCCTGAAAACACGTTTTCCTGACCGAAGAACGAGAATCACGCGCAAGATCTGAAAAATGCGAGCGAATCGAAGTGGCTCGACCATAGGGATGCTTGCCAAGAAATCGATCCAGTGTACTTTTAGATATTCTTTCTTATTTTGTGATCTGAATAGATCAATAGTGAGCTGAAAAAGAAAAACGCTACAGATTATAAAGTCCAGGCCGATAAGAACTTGTTTCGATTCTTTATCAATCGGTGCAAACAATAAGCCTGAGATCACAAATAACGCTAAGAAAGAGAGAATCAGTGATAATAAGCTCATCGGCTTAGTGGTGTCTTTGATACTATTTAACATTCATACGAGGCTCAAAATAAATCGCGAACTTTGACTGACATAGCCATCTCGCGGATATAGAAGCCATCAATATATAAGAGTTAATGGAGAACTGACAATGACTAAACTGTCATTCAAGCCGTGGGAAAGGATTATCTCGGACATCCGTCTCGTTCCAAAAATGATCATGCTGATGGTTTTCAGCACTATCTTGATTATTTCGAAGCAGCTATGGGACGCAAGTGCGTTTTACGATTCATTACTTGCAGTCACTAACAATGCACAAGTTGCACAGCAGCATTACGAGACTTACCTAGTTCAAGTGGCTTGGCAAACAGCCTTGATGATCATTGTGTTTGTGGTTCTTCTATTGGCGGCAGCGCGCGTTATGCTTCGCCAAACTCAATACCTCAATGACGCCATTAAAACGATGGCCGATAAGAACCTATCAGTGCCAATTCATATGGATTGTAAAGATGAATACGGTGATGTGGCACGAGAACTCGAAAAAACTCGAGTCCAGTTGAGTGACATGATCAAAACTCAGGTGGCCTCTTCTGATGAGTTGTTTGCCCTGACGGAAGTGATGACCATCAGCATGTCCGAAACCAAAGATTCAGCTCAGGAAGAATTTAACGAAATCGACCAACTAGCGACAGCAATGAGCGAGATGACGTCTACTGTGCAAACCGTGGCTGAGCACGCGCAAAGTGCTTCTTCTCTTACTGAGCAAGCATCAGGTCAAGCACTAACAGGTCAGAAGTTCGTTCAAGGTTCTGTTTCTAAGATGAGTGAGCTTTCTTCGGACATCGCAGCCTCTGCAGCAGCGGTAAACCAAGTAGAAGAGCGCGTAGACTCGATTGGCAGTGTGGTTGGTACTATCCAAGGCATTTCAGAGCAAACCAACCTATTGGCTTTGAACGCAGCGATTGAAGCCGCGCGTGCAGGTGAAGCGGGGCGTGGTTTTGCGGTTGTTGCCGATGAGGTTCGTAACCTTGCGCAACGTACTCAGCAAGCGACAGTAGAAATTCAAGATATGATCAGCCATCTACAAAGCAGTGCTAACTCGGCTGTAGAGCTGATGGAAAAGAGTGTTGTTGAAGCGGCTGAAGGCGTAGACCTAGTGACTAACGCTGGTTCTGAGCTTGATGGCATCGTAAGTCAGGTAAACCAGATTAATGATATGAACTTCCAGATCGCGACTGCTGCGGGCCAACAAACTAGTGTGGCGGAAGAGATGAGTGTCAACTTGACCAATGTTCGTGAGCTTGTTGAAGCCTCCGTAGTGGTGGTGGGTGAGCTTCTCGAGACTTCTGAGATCATGGAAAGCAACGCACAAGAGCTAGACGGTAAGATTAAGCAGTTTAAGGTTTAATCCCCAGCTTTCGGTCTGAGCTCTAGTTCGCAAGATCTAAAGGTCTATTCCTAGAGGTTTGGCCCTGGAGATTTGTTATTAGAGAAAAGACTCAACTTGATAAGTTCACTGATAAAACGCCCACATTGCTAATGCGGGCGTTTTTTATTGGCAGAACTTTGGTATAACTAATCATTAGTTTTTAGAACTCGTTATTGAAGAACCGAACCGACAAACCAATTGTTCGGTGCGCAGCTTACACAAGGAAGAAACATGCCATTGCCTTCTCTACTCGTCACTCATTCCCAGTCTGCTTTTGAGCAATTATTAGAGCATCAAAGTGACGCCATTAACACTTGGCCTGAGTCATTGATTGCCGAGCTCAAGCGTGTATTAGGCTTGAGCTGTTTTGTTGGTGATTGTTTACAGCGTGACTCGATTTTATCCAGCACCTTGCCAGAGATGCTGAGATGTGAAGAGCGCGCGGAAGGGTATCGTAAGCGTTTGGCCGAGTTACTTTCTGGTTGTGCTGATGAAATGAGCGGCCAACGTGTACTGCGTCAATTCCGTAATCGAGAGATGATCTACATTGCTTGGCGTGACTTTATGGGCTCATGGGATCTAGAACAGAGCTTAAATCATTTGTCGATGCTAGCAGAGGCGATGATCTTCGAGACCTATCAATGGCAGTACGATATTTGTTGTAAAGAGTGGGGCACACCTTGTAACGAGCAAGGTGAAGCGCAGCCTATGTTGATCATAGGTATGGGCAAGTTAGGTGGCGGTGAGCTGAATTTCTCTTCCGATATCGATCTAATTTTTACTTACCCTGAGAATGGTGAAACCCAAGGAGCAAGAAGAAGTATCGCCAACGCGCAGTTCTTCACGCGTTTGGGGCAACGTATTATCAAGGCGCTTGATCAGCAAACCTTTGACGGATTCTGTTATCGAGTCGACATGCGCTTGCGTCCATTCGGGGAGAGCGGCCCTTTGGTCATGAGCTATGCTGCTCTTGAAGACTATTACCAAGAACAAGGCCGTGACTGGGAACGCTACGCAATGGTTAAGGCGCGTGTAATGGGCAGTGAAATGTACCCTGAATACCAAGAGCTCCGCCAGATGCTGCGTCCGTTTGTTTTTCGTCGTTATATTGATTTCAGTGCCATTCAATCTTTGCGTCGAATGAAGTCGATGATCAGTAGCGAAGTGCGACGTCGTGGCTTATCAAACAACATTAAGCTTGGCTCTGGTGGTATTCGTGAAGTCGAGTTTATTGCTCAAGTCTTTCAACTGATTCGTGGTGGACGTGAACCGAGCCTTCGTGGTCGAGGTTTGTTGGAGACGCTAAGTGCGATTGAATCTCTTCATTTATTAGAAGCAGAAGAAGTCGGTCACTTACGTGAGGCATACCTGTTTTTACGCCGCCTTGAGAACCTATTACAAGCGATGGCAGACAAGCAAACTCAAACCTTACCTGATGGCGATTTCGAACAGTTGCAACTTGCTGTCGCCATGCAGTTTGCAGATTGGGATGGTTTGATTGATGCGACACGTGCTCATATGGCGAATGTTCACACCGTATTCGAAGACCTAATTGGGGTTGATGAAGATGATGCTAACCCAATCGCGAGTCACTTTAGTGAGTTGTGGGATATGGCTCATAAGCAAGATGTGATTGAGCAGGTTCTAGAGCATGACATCGCGATTGCTAACCCGCAGCAAGCGGCGAAAACCATTATCCAATTCAAAGCTGATTTGGCTAAGAAAACCCTTGGCCCTCGTGGACGTGAAGTACTCAATCGATTAATGCCCAAAGTGTTTCAAGCGCTCTATACCGCCAAGGATGCTGAATTTGGTTTGTCTCGAGTGCTGCATCTGTTGCAAAAAATCGTTACACGCACCACGTATCTTGAGCTATTGGATGAGCACCCCGCTGCCCTCACTCAACTCGTTCGCTTATGTACAGCGAGCCCGATGATCTCGGAGCAGTTGGGTCGTTACCCAATTCTGTTAGATGAACTTATTGATCCGCAGCAACTCTATAACCCCGTGCCTTTAGAGTCTTACAAGACCGAGTTACGTGATTATCTAGCCCGTATTCCTCTTTGATTTGATCTGCGACTTTTTCAGCAATCATAATGGTTGGCGCGTTGGTGTTTGCCCCAATCAATGTCGGCATCACAGAAGCATCAATGACTCTCAAGTTATTCAACCCATAGACTTTAAGATCGTTATCCACCACGGCTAATGAATCACTGTTAGGGCCCATTTTACAGGTCCCAACTGGGTGATACTGAGTGTCTGCACGGTTGCGAATATCTTGCTCGATAGCCTCGTCATCACTGGCGTCCACTGGGTAGAAAGCATTACCACGGATGTCGTCAAACGCCGAACTCTCTAACATTTGATACTGCTTCTTCCAGCCCTTAATCATTATCTCCATATCTTCAGGATGACTGAAAAACGCAGGATCGATCTTAGGCGGATCATAAGGATCATTACTATTGAGCGTTACGCTGCCGTTGCTTTTCGGACGCAACAAGGTGACATGAGACGTAAAACCATGACTGGTATGGATTTTTCTTGCATGGTCATCGACAACAGCGACCACAAATACAAACTCTAAATCCGGCACCGCGATATGATCTTCGGAACAAAGAAAACCTATCCCCTCTGCAAAATTACTGCTCATCTTGCCACGGCGTTCTTTGTGCCATAGCGGCAGAGCTTTGGTCATTTCAGAGGCCATTTGTAGCGAGATACCAAAAGTTTCACGCTTTTCACTGCACTTGTACGAATGCACCAAGTCGATATGGTCTTGGAGGTTCTTGCCCACTCCAGGCAACTCATGAACCTGCTCGATGTCATGCGCCTCCAAATCGTCTTTAGCACCGACACCAGACAGTAATAACAACTGGGGAGAACCAAATGCACCAGCAGATAGAATCACCTCTTTGTTACATTGGATCTGATAACGCTTGCCATTCGAGCCGTATTCAACACCTACCGCTTTCTTCTCCTCAAACAAGACCTTATGCGTGGTTGCCTTGGTCACGACCGTAAGATTTGGTCTCGAAAGGTTTGGCGTTAAGTAAGCCTTGGCAGCACTGCACCGTTCGCCATTCAACTGGGTTACCTGCGTCGGCATCGCCCCAAACTGAGCAGCACCGTTGATGTCTTCATTACGGGGAACCCCTATCGACTCACACGCCGTTAAGTAACGTTCCAACATCGGACTTGGCGATCGAAGGTTAGTGACGTTCAGAGGGCCACCTTGGCCGTGATACTCATCTTGGTGAACTTCGTTATTTTCGGCTTTCTTAAAGTAAGGCAGACACGATTCATAACTCCAACCTGCATTACCCAAACTTTCCCAAGTGTCGTAGTCGTAACGGTGCCCACGAGCGTACATCATCGCATTGATAGAACTGGACCCACCAAGTGTCTTACCTCTTGGTTGATAACCTTTACGACCATTCAAACCCGGCTGTTCAACGGTCTCAAAGGCCCAGTTGTTTAGCTTAGTTGGCATCATCGCGGCTATACCTACGGGTGTATGAATTAATGGGCTTGTGTCTTTACCACCTGCTTCCAATAGGCAAACCGTGACATTGGGATCTTCAGACAGCCTTGCAGCCATTACACATCCTGCCGAGCCCCCGCCAACAACAATAAAATCATAACTATCCATTTGCCTATCTCCATTGGGTGTAACTCTCGTTTACGCTATTGCCGTCATTGATAACACCATACGAATGAACATTTTACGCGGGTATTTGTAACATCAAGTTGAACACAACACCATTCCTCTCTGGCCTGTTCAATGACGTTGTGTATGTTCATAAAGCACCAATGAGCTTAACTTTCTTCGCTTGAATTATCGTGATGTTCAACAACCATCACGGATGACCTACGCGGATGATTGTATCGCTTACAAAACCATAATGAACATAATCCTAGTGGCTTTTTGACCGCATAAAATCTCGAAAAATCGTAAATTCCGCTATGGTATTTTAGCTCAAGATCTCGATAAATTTCTTTTATCTTAACGACTATTTTTATTCGTTTTACCCAATTCAGTTTCTCCCCCATAGTCGCGGAAAATTCATCGTTTCTTCCACTATTTAGAGGCTCCTGCATTGGACAACATCCAACAAACAACTCGCATAACTGTTCCGGTTATTGCATTGTCTTTTTACGCGATCGCTTCAGGCTATTTAATGAGTTCATTACCATTAATGTTGTCTGAGTATGGCTTAGACAAAAATCTATCGAGTTGGTTGGCGAGTGCATTCTATGCAGGGCTTTTAGCCGGTACGTTATTGATTGAACGTGCGATCGCACGTGTTGGTCACAGAGATGCGTTTGTTATCGCTCTGGCTATTTTTATCGCAACGATCCTTGTGTTACCACTCATCCCACATCAAGCGGTATGGTTATTAGCCCGCTTTGTCGCTGGTGTAGCGGTTGCAGGTATCTTCGTGATTGTAGAGTCTTGGTTAATGAGCGGTGACGAATCTCAGCGCGCGAAACGCTTAGGCGTTTACATGTGTTCGCTATACGGCGGCTCTGCCGTTGGCCAACTCGGCATCGGTTACCTTGGTATTACAGGTGGCGTACCTTTCATCGCAATGTTCACCTTGTTGTTTGGTGCAATCATTGTGTTGATGTACGGACAAGCGACAGCACCACAAATTCACGATGCGCAGTCTTTATCATTAAAGCAAATCAGCAAACTTAGCCACAGCGCTTTGATTGGCTGTATTGTATCTGGATTAACACTTGGATCTATTTACGGACTGATGCCTGTTGAGCTCGCTCAACGCAACATCGCACATCAAGATATTGGCGGTTTGATGGCGTTAGTGATTATGGGTGGTATGGCTGTTCAGCCGATGGTGACATGGTTATCTCACCACATAGGACAAGTGTTATTAATGGCTCTGTTCTGCCTACTAGGGGTTGCAAGCATTGGTGTACTAACGATTAACCATGATTTTTATGTTCTTGGTATGAGCTTGTTTGTGTTAGGTATGGCGACTTTTGCACTTTACCCAATCGCGATTAACTTGGGTTGTCGTAACTTAGACCCAAGCTATCTAGTGTCAGTGACTCAGGTTATGCTGTTGTGTTACAGCATCGGTTCTGTCGCTGGCCCATTGGTTGCAGATAGCTTTATGGATTCACAAGCGGGATTATTCACTTACCTGTTCGCGTCTCTACTCGCTACAACGATCTACATGTTGATTGCTAGCTTAAAACGCTCTCCTCTACAGATTGCAGGCGAGTAAGTTCGAATGGCAACTATCCTCCTCAGGTAGGATAGTTACCTCTAGAGCTCTTAGTTATGACTTTCCGTCTAACGAAGAGCTCTTTTTGTTTGATGACTTCTGAGCAAAAGTCGACAAAAAGCATCAATATTAGAAATAGAGGTGTTCTTCAGGTTAAGGCTGAAATATGTAGCCTTCGCCAGTAATGGTAATGATTAGGCCATCCCCGAATAGTGATCTGATCTCAGATATCGCAACAATCACTGACGAGTTAGTGACTGACCCATTCTCCCAGCCAATCTTCTTCAATTGCCCGACACTGAACAACTTCCCTCGATGTCGATTCATAAACAGAATGATCTTACGATACGCTAAAGGCATGGTAGCCAGGACATAGCCGTTTTCAACATTGCGAATAAGTTTGGTGTCGAGTTCAACTATTTTTCCGTTGAGTTCAAGTATTACGTTGTGTTCAGAGTGGTGAGTATCTATTACAGGATAGGCGTCCATTTTTATACAATTCCCTTACGATATAGCCAGCAACAAAGTTAAATTCAGTCATTTTTGTATAACGTCGCTTATAAGTGGACGTTTAAAATCGAAGATAATGAAAGCAGCGTATACGGTAAAGAGATTAAATTTTTATTATTAATATATGAACAGGATATCAATAAAGGGAAATTAATCCTCCAGTAC
>NZ_JBFRVX010000861.1:0-1264 GCF_041475345.1 Vibrio sp. 10N.222.48.A3
ATTCATAACTATCCAAGCGTAATAAAAATATTTATTGACCAAATTTCCACCTTTTTTAAGGCTAATGCGCCACCAATAAGACTTTAATTCAGAATATTTACCTAGCCCACCGTCAATATAAAAACCTAAATCTCGTTGCACCAACAGTGTGAACCGTTGCACTATTTACATTCAGTTAACATTTGGTCATTCTAATTGTGTTCGGATTTGTGATTTCATTCAAAATTCTTTTTAAATTATACATTTGTGAAACTACGGATCCTTTCCTAACCTTATAAACAGTTGTTTAAATCGCACACGGTTTCATTTGCAAAATGCAACTCGCTTAATTTGAGCAACAAGGTCATAGACAACGCAACACACAAGAGACACTCAAACGAGTATGAGTATCAGGTGTCACCTGGTTAACAAGGAAGGATACAAATGACAAATAAACTAACACTTCTTGCTTCAGTAGTAGCTGCATCAACTGCGATGATGGCAACATCAGCATCAGCGGCAGAAAGCACTCTGGACAAAGTCACATCTCAAGGTTTTCTAACTTGTGGTGTAAGTACAGGTCTTCCAGGGTTCTCTAACCCTAACTCAAAAGGTGAATGGGAAGGAATTGATGTTGAGTATTGTCAAGCTCTTGCAGCGGCTGTACTCGGTGACAAGACTAAAGTTAAGTATGTACCGCTAACAGCAAAAGAGCGTTTTACCGCGCTTCAATCTGGTGAAATAGACGTACTATCTCGTAACACAACATGGACGCTACATCGTGACACTGCTCTAGGTTTGAACTTCGTAGGCGTTAACTACTACGATGGTCAAGGCTTCATGGTTAAGAAAGAACTTGGACTAACAAGTGCTCAAGAACTAGATGGCGCTTCAGTGTGTGTTCAATCAGGTACAACGACTGAACTTAACCTAGCCGATTACTTCCGTAACAGTGGCATGTCTTACAAGCCAGTGGTATTTGATACGGCAGCACAAACATCAAAAGGTTTCGACGCGGGTCGTTGTGATGTTCTTACAACTGACCAATCTGGTCTATATGCTCTTCGCCTAAATCTAGCTGATCCTAAATCTGCACAGGTACTTCCTGAAATCATCTCTAAAGAGCCACTAGGCCCTGTTGTTCGTCAAGATGATGACAAGTGGTTCAACGTTGCTAAATGGACCCTTTCTGCAATGATTAACGCAGAAGAGTACGGCATCTCTTCTAAGAATGCTGACGAAATGCTTAAGTCAAAAGATCCAAACATCAAGCGTATTCTTGGTG
>NZ_JBFRVX010000862.1:0-1736 GCF_041475345.1 Vibrio sp. 10N.222.48.A3
ATCGAGTGTGGTGAGCAGAACAAAGACAAAGGCCAACCAGTTAACCGAATTCGTTATTGGGAAGGGTTAGCTGCGCATTATCTGATCCCTGTAGAAGCGGATGAAGCCAATACATGCTGGCAGCAAACGCCTTACGGAAGCTTGAACTTGAATGGTGCGACTGATGTGTTGTACACCAACTGGGACGGTAACTGGAAATACTACGCAGACCGCCCAGAAGGCTATTCATTTGAGTGTGAGCTTGTTGGTTTCCAAACCGCTTATTCAGCCTTGGTGGCCGGAGATTATGAGAAGTGTGTGACCAATTTTTATGGATCACATGCGAGTTGGCCTGAAGTGAAAGTGGTCGATAAGCTTGATCCGGTTGACCCTGGTACTAACCCCGGAGGTAACGGTTGGAGTGCGAGTAAAGTTTACAATGCTGGCGACCAAGTCACTCACAACGGTGCGACTTACCAAGCTAAATGGTGGACTCAAGGGGATGATCCTGCCAATGGCGGCCCTTGGAAATTTGTAGCGGGTGAACCAACACCACCCGTAGTGACAGATCCATCGCCAGTTGACCCTACACCTGTCGATCCTGCTCCGGTAGACCCAACACCGGTTGAACCACCTGTGACTGAGCCGCCTGTCGTTGTTGATCCATCGGTGTTTATCACATGGCAAGCGGGTGTTAGCCAAGTGAGCAATGGCGACAAGGTGACGCATAACGGCAAGTGTTTCGTGGCTAAAAACGGTCCGGGTGTCTGGGAAAGCCCTGTTCAATCGAACTGGTTTTGGGATGAAATTAGTTGTAAATAATTGACTTAAGCAAGCCTCCTAGAGGCTTGCTTGTTCAGTGACAGTTATACGACACTTCCCTTGCTTTCTATTACAGTAGTGCTTTCCATTTATCGATAAACTGTGTTCGTGAATAATTCGATTACAGGGCAATTAAAATGAAGTTAAAGCTATCTATTCTTGCGTTATTGGTAACTGGAGTTACTGGGTGTAACAGTACGCCGCAGTCAGGTCTCGAGCAAAGTTTGGGCTGGGGTAATTATGGCAGTTTGAGTTTTGAAACGAGCTCTGAAGGTATTGTTGCTCAGCGTTATCAAGTATTAAAAAGTCCTGTAGGCCAAATCACGTCTATAGAGGAACAAGGTAACCAAATTCATGTTATTCAAACACTTGAAGGCGCTTTAATTAAAGGTGTCGATAGTACAGGCATTATGAATTACGAAGGCTGTATGGAGTCTGTTGGGGAAGTTGATGCTGCTGTTAATGCATACCCGTCAATCGTTCAATTCTTATTAAAGCAAGCTGCGCCTCAAGGTCCTAATTCTGTATCAACATCATTACCTTTCACTGTCTCAGAGTCAGCCAATAACGCTCAAATTTACATTGGTGAAGCAACTTCTGTAGAAATTGAAGGTGAAAGCTATCCTATCGGTCCTATGATCGAACTTTCTGCGCCGTGGGGGGCATCTGGCCAAATCACATCTGTAGATGCGACAACCTTTGAATTTTCATATTTTACGACTAACGATGGCCACAAAGATACGGTTGATATCCGTGGTGCATGGAGCCAAAGTATGGGCCCGATGGATAAGTTTAACCAAGAACCTTCGGGAGAGTGGTTAGCGTGTGTAAAGCCCGAGGTTCAAGCGGTCTTGATGGAACAAAGCCCTAAACGAGTTGGCGAGATACTTGAAATCATCACGAAAGCCGAACTGGCGAACGATGCAATCTAAGAT
>NZ_JBFRVX010000863.1:0-4126 GCF_041475345.1 Vibrio sp. 10N.222.48.A3
GTTAAATAGAGGGGGAATTTAACTATGAAATTATTAATTACTCTTCATAAGGTTGGAAAATTTTGGGGGGTAACCCTAGGCCGTGGGATTAAAAGCTAGCTCCCAGATTCGCTTGATAGAGTGCACCTCTCTTGCAAAGGGCTCGTTATAGTGAGCCTTACCAGCGCAGCACGTTCGCGAAGTGAGCTTAAACGACCAACATGATAAAAGCGGCAAGAACTGCCTTATGGTTATTAATTTTTTGGAGTTTACGATGCGGTTAGTGATTTCAGCTGTGGTGGTGGTTTACATAGGCTATTTCTTTCCAAGTTATGTCCTGCTTGATTACTACCTGAGCATTACCCGAGAGTGGGCATTAAATCCGACTTTGGATCGAGCACTCTACTCTGCTTTCGCCTACTATTTTCTACCTGTTATCGCTTTTTTCGTGCTATTTGTTAGTGCTCGGCGAGATAAGCATTGGAAGCAGTACTTAACCTCTTGGCCCAGAAACGTATGTACATGGGGTGAAGGCGCGTTGATATTGATTGGGGTGATTTCATTAAATTCCGTATCAAATTATCTTCAATATATTATTTTTGATTGGTTTTCCCCGGGATCTTGGCAGGCCCAATCCTACAATTTTACCCCTTTATTTTCGGCCTCTGATGGAGTAATTGATTGGTCGAGTGTGTTGCGAAGCGCTCTAGACGGTGTGCTCATTTCTCCCGTGATAGAGGAGCTCCTGTTTCGTTATTTGTTGTTTGTTATTTTCAGGTCCATTTTTGGGGTTACTAACGCCGCATTACTCTCAAGCTTAATATTTGCTTCAATACACCAGTGGGCGCTGGACGCATTTATGTCTGGGGCGTTTCTATGTTGGGTCTTTGAGCGATATCGCCGCCTAGGAGTAGTCATTGTCATTCATGCTTGCCATAACCTGTTTATTTTACTTTATGATCTTGTCTATTATTTAAGCACTCAGCTTCACTTTAACCCTTGGGAGGCGGTTGATATTAGTATTATTGCGTTGCAAGTGGGGTATCTAGTGATTTTTTCACTATTTATTGATTATCAGCGTAGAGGGTTTAAGGAGAGGTAAGGTTTATACGGGGCGGTCTACTTTACGCCTTTATTTTAAATTCACTTGGTTGAGTTTTAGCGTGCTTTGGTTGTCAGCCACTTTTCTCCTCCATCATAAAAGTGAAATGAACGCTACGCGATTTTCACAATGAAAACAGTGCTGCCAAGAGGGAGTAAGGAAAGGATATTTAAAAGTTAGTGAGTGGTCTAAGCAAGCAATTGTCTTGCCTAGCTTCTCCGTTCCCTTCAAATCTCATTTTTAATTATAGTTAAATAATAAGTGTTTTTTTACCCAATCCTATAGCTTTGTTGATTCATCAAAAACCTATGGTTAAATAATATGCGAAAAATAATTGAAACTCAGTCAGCCCCTAAAGCTATTGGCCCATACTCTCAAGGGGTGATTTCTGGAGGGCTAATTTTCACTTCCGGACAGCTACCGCTTCACTCACAATCAGGCTTGATGGTTAAATCCTGCCTTGAAAAACAAACGACTCAATGCCTAGAGAACATGAGAGCCATTTTGCTACATGCGAATACTGATGTGTCAGACGTAGTAAAAACAACCGTTTATCTTACCGATATGGTGAGCTTTTCAATTGTGAATGAAATTTATAATGATTTTTTCATTAAACATGGTGCCAATTATTTTCCCGCAAGAACCTGTATCGAAGTGTCAAAACTCCCTCTCAATGCCATGATTGAGATAGAGGCCGTTGCTGTCGCACCTTAGCCGTTAACGTTTCGTAATTTTTTAGCTCCAGGGTGCCTATGTCGTAATTGTCATCAACAGCGCGAAAAATCCGAATGAGAGCATATTTGGTACGCTTAACTACTGAGCAAATTGATTCCTTAAAATCAAACTTAGATAGTACCTTCTATTGGTTTCAAGAAGGTACTGTGCTCAACTTCCTTGCGATAGCAAAATTAAAGAGCATGTTGTAGAACTACTAAAACATCGAAAATAAGACACCTAACAAGGCCATCTATACCTCAGGAGGAAAAATGGAAAAGGTCATCCGAGAACTGGCTAAAGAAGTAGGTCGAGTTATTCAAAAACCAGAAATGAAAACTGACTTTGTAATCAAAGGTCTCGGCATACGAAGAGGTGAAGAGGCGTTAATCTATCGTATTCCCTCTCATTCTAAAAAAGCGTCTTTCTATGAAAAAGGAGTGACTCTCTCTGAATTCCAGTTCGCTTACGTACATTTAAAAGAATCGGGTTATTTTACGAGAGCTTGGTTTAATAAAAACCTCTCTGCTTGTGCAAAAGAAGGGGCGTGCAATTTTACAACAATAGGCGGGGTTTTTAGCATTTTAGGTGTGGCAGAATACACCTCAAAGGCGACCTATCAATTAAAGGCATAACAAACTGTTTAGTGTAACTCCCAACGCTTTGCATTTCTCTCCACTAAACTTACTAGACTCAAGTGATTCAATAGTATCACTTGAGTCTTCTGTTGGAGTCCTTCTCATGAAAGTCGAGCTTGTTACTTCCCTTAAGCGTCAAGCGACCAAAACCCTCACAGACCTAGCCAGTGCTGTTCACCGAACATGGGACCCCCTCTACGTATCTGGTTGATGTGGACACCAGTTTATGCAAAACCGTTTGGCTATTCTCGAAGGGCTTGCTGGCGGTGAACTCGCAATCTCAAAGGCAAAGCACTGGGTCCTGATGAAGCAAGGAAAAATGTCAAAATGGCTGAAGGGATTTGGAGTGAGCCCGCGTTATCGACTCTCAATAATTCGCGGAATACATTGCCCTTGAAAACCTGCTCGCTGCCAAACAACTCGTTCAAAACATCTTCGAAAGAGTCGAACGCCTCAGCTAATTTCCCGAGTCTGGGCGTCTTCCTCCTGATCTTAAACACCTCAATTCTCGTGAATTCGTGGTTAATCCTTGCCGTGTTTTTTACCAAGCTAAAGGTGTGCATCTTTAGTTCAGCTGAACTAACCGTTGAACTAAAAACGTCTCAAGACGCTCTTGAAGTACTCGACCGTGATCAGTTTACCTTAATGAACGACCCCACGGCTATACGGCTGAGACGGGAAAAATTATCGTTATAAAACAAGGCAAAGTGACGTTTTCTGTTGAGGCCCAGAGGCTCATCAGCCCGTTATTAACTATCACGAACACCACCGCTGAAAATGTGTTGCTCACTTAATGAGACGGAGCGGAACAATACGAAAAGCGATTGCTTAAAGTGATAGAAGGCTTAACTTGGCGACACAAACGGTAAGTATTTTAGTTCTTCCCCAAGTTTGGATTTTAAAAAACTCAATTATACCGTTAATGAGATGAAATATAATGTGGTGCGGTCTTACGCAAAAAGCATTCAAGCGCTAGAGTAGAATGCCCCGATGGACGGACATTATGCAAATTTTCGACAACAAGATGGTGCGAGAAAAATGACAGTGTTGGTAGACAATATGACCGTTATTGCAAGGATTTAGCAAAGCTAACCGTCCCCGAATTAACTGCGCTCACCAAGGAGCATGGGGAGTTCTATTCATACTTCCCAACGCTTCATTTCTTTTGGACGTCGAGTAAAATTGCGCCAGAAATCACCACGCAATCCGCCGGCGCTTCAGAGTTTCTGTCTATCACTTGGTTCTCAAGAATTTCAAACATCCATAAGAGCCATTCTTCTCTGGCCATCTGTGTACGGAACATTCAAGTTCCGTCGGCAACGCTATCGAAAGGCCGAGGGCTGGCTCGGCTTTTCAATGTCTTTATTAACGATGTTTACTGGGGCTCCAAGGTTTCGCCAGAGCGATGAAAACGGGCTGGAAATTTACTTCTTTCTAGGGCCACTCTGTATGAGCCTCAGCGATCCGAGGGATTTGGTTTCCATGAATTGACCCATTGCCGCCCAATGGGCAATGGTTTGGGACGGGGTCAGTCCAGAGCTTTTGGCGGCTCTGAGTGCTTGTTTGAACAACACTTGATCGATATAGACACTCACTTTCATCACTAATCCTTCTTGTTCATGCTTACTTTATTTAAATTTACTCGGAACCCAAGATTTTGCCGCTAGAGTTTATTTTAAAACCGTCCTAATAG
>NZ_JBFRVX010000864.1:0-5752 GCF_041475345.1 Vibrio sp. 10N.222.48.A3
ATCAATCTCAGCTTGGTAAGGGATGTCTTCTTCGCTGCTGCATTGATGATAGAAAACCACATCATCAATTTGGCCATGATCGGCCAAATAACGAAGCATCGACAACATTGGCGTAATGCCGCTGCCTGCAGACAAAAGCAGTAACGGGTGAGTTGGATTCGCTTCTAAGTAGAACGCACCATCTGGATTTTGAGCAACCAAAGTATCACCCACTTGAAAGTGATCATTTAACCAGTTAGAGATTTGGCCATCGTCCACTCGCTTCACTGAAATCGCTAAACGACCCGCTCGTGAAGGGCTAGAAGATAACGTGTAACGACGAGAAACCTTCTCGCCATTAATCACCATCTCAATCGGCAGATGTTGCCCAGGCTGATAACTTGGTAGTGAGTGGTTCTCTTTGGCAGGCTCTAACCAAAAGGTCGTAAAGTCACGAGCGATCTCTTCACGCTCAACACATGTTAAATGTAACGACTCAACCCAAGTGTCTTCATAGTGTTCTTTCTCTTTGGTTTCGAGTACTTCAACCACATCACCCGCTTTAACCAAACCTTCATTTTTAGCCACAAGATTCTGACCAAAGAAAACGCCACCACGCTCGTTAGCTCTGAATGTAGAGAAGGTATTAAGAGGCTCTTTTGTTGCTCTAAATTCGCCACGCTCAACATCAACTGTCGTTAGGATACAACGCTCACAAGGCTTCACCGCTTCGAACTCAACCTCACCGATACGGATACGCTTCCAACCATCTTCAGCAAAGGCTTCGGTATTCGAAACAACAAAGTTGGTGCGGAACTGATCCATCGAGTGAACTTCAGGGCTGCGGCGATTAAGCTCATCTAGAGAGGCTTGGCTGATCACTAACATTGGATAGCCGTCAGCGAAACTGACATTATGGCCAAGCTTTTCACGAACACGATTCGATTGCTCGCCAGAAAACAGTAGCTCAACGCGCACGCCCAACACATCACTGAACCAATCATCGGCTTCATCACATGTCGTGTATGCCGTGAAGCTGTCTTTCCACACCGTTGCTGGCGCTTCTTGCATCTTGAAATTTGCATACTTTAGACGCAAAGGCTCTTTGCCTTCATAAGTGAAGATCAAACCGTCAGGCTGCAAGCTTGAAGATACCTTGACCATTTTAGGGTACTTACGCGCCGTCACCATTGAGCCGTCAGCCAACGCCAACATAAAACGTCTGTCGAAGGTAAGGCCCTGTTTTTCGACCCAAGCAGAAGAGAGTGCAATCCCACCTACTGATTTAACCGGAAACACATTGATTTGAGATAAAGAGAGAGCTTGATCTAAAGGTGACTGCGACATAACGATTCCAATGTTTTGTTGTTTGTCTCAATGCTAACAAATGGTTATAAATAGATAAACTGGCAGGCATTAAACACTTGATACTAAGCTAATATCTTGAAATGTTTAAATCACTGCCTTGTATACATTAAGACAGCAATGCATTAACACTCTCTATACGTTCTATAATATGAACACGGTTATCGCATTGAACTTTCATTGAATAAAAAGGATTTATCATGAACAAACTCGTCATTATCATTTTATGTGTATTGCTTCCGCCCGTTGGTGTGTTCTTCGCTCGCGGTGCAGGTAAAGATTTGCTGATTAACATCGTCCTGACCTTCTTCTTCTGGGTTCCAGGAATGATCCATGGTCTGTGGGTAGCCACCCGCTAACCCTTATTAACAAATAGATACCGAATAAAATATCCATAAAAACAAGCTCCTAACCCTGAAGAGTTAAAAATAGGATGAAATGAAAGTGCTTTTCCACTATCATCCTGTCGCCTAAACGTAAGCGATTGCTTTCACAGATTTCGCTGAGTTTAGGCTCCAACTACATAACACTTCAAATGGTGGGAGCCTTCAATGACACAACTTACGATTACTCGTCCTGACGACTGGCACGTTCATCTACGCGATGGCGAAGTATTAAAAGATACAGTCCGCGATATCAGCCGCTACAATGGTCGAGCGTTAATCATGCCAAACACCATCCCACCGGTAACCGATACCGAAATGGCTCTAGCTTACCGTGAACGCATCATGGCAGAGCAGCCAAGTGAACAGTTCCAGCCTCTAATGGCACTTTACCTAACAGACAACACAACACCTGACGAAATTCGCAAAGCGAAAGAATCTGGCGCTGTTGTAGCGGCGAAGCTATACCCTGCTGGCGCGACGACAAACTCGGATTCAGGCGTAACTTCAGCTCAAAAGATTTACCACGTGTTAGAAGCGATGCAAGAAGTGGGTATGTTGCTGCTTGTACACGGTGAAGTAACGGCTCACGATGTTGATATCTTCGACCGTGAAAAAGAGTTCCTAGACACAGTTCTAGCGCCGATTGTTAATGACTTCCCTAACCTGAAAATCGTTCTAGAGCACATCACGACGGCAGATGCAGCGACTTTCGTTAAGAACGCTAACGAGAACGTAGCGGCAACCATCACAGCTCACCACTTGCTTTACAACCGCAACCACATGCTGGTTGGCGGCATTAAGCCACATTTCTACTGCCTACCTATCCTTAAGCGTAACACACACCAGTTAGCACTTATCGAAGCGGCAACAAGCGGTAGCAAGAAGTTCTTCTTGGGTACCGATTCTGCGCCACACGCTAAAGGTGCTAAAGAGTCAGCATGTGGTTGTGCAGGTTCTTACACAGCGCACGCTGCAGTTGAACTGTACGCTGAAGTGTTCGATTTAGAAGGCAAGATAGAGAACCTAGAAGCGTTCGCGAGCCACAATGGTCCGGATTTCTACGGCATGCCACGTAATGCAGACACCATCACTCTTGTTAAAGAAGAATGGAATGTTGCTGAAACCATGCCTTTCGGTTCAGACATTGTTGTGCCAATCCGTGGCGGCGAGACGATTGCTTGGTCTGTAAAATAAGCGCTTGGGCTGTTAAATAAACGCCCTCCATTTAACGAAAAGGGTCACCATAATAATTATGGTGACCTTTTTTTTCGATGAAAGACTGTCTTATTATAATAAATAATGAACGATTACTTACCGCGCATTTTTCCAATCGCAGTCCAAACAGCAACGACAATCAAGCCAGCTAAAATCCCAATCACACCGTTTAATAACGTCGGTACCACCGCTGTCGCAATCGTATGTCCACTAAAATCCATAATAATCGGTTCAATTAAATGATGAATCGCAGGGACGTTGTGCACCACAATACCGCCACCAACCAAGAACATCGCAGCCGTACCGACCACAGCAAGCATCTTCATCAGCTTTGGTGCAAAGGCGACTAACCCATCACCCAAACGGGTTTTAATGGTACTGCCATTCGACGTGCGCTGGAGATAGAAACCTAAATCATCCAACTTAACGATCCCTGCCACTAAGCCATAAACACCAATCGTCATCACAACGGCTATCAAACTCACGACAAGAATCTGAGTAAGGATACTTGTACCCGTTACGGTACCTAGCGCAATCACAATGATTTCCGCAGATAATATGAAGTCGGTACGAATCGCGCCTGAGACCTTTCTCTTCTCATGTTCCTCTATGGATTCGCCAGTACTCGTATCCTCTTCCTTCTCGTCATGTTGATGAGTATGAGGAAAGAGCTTCTCTAAGATTTTCTCCGCCCCTTCAAAACAAAGAAACAGGCCACCAATCACGAGTAGTGGCATGATCAACCAAGGGATGAACGCACTGATCAATAATGCCGCCGGAACCAAAATCAGCTTATTTTTAAGTGAGCCTTTTGCGACCGCCCATACCACTGGAATTTCTCTTTCAGCAGAAACACCGGATACCTGCTGAGCGTTAAGGGCTAAATCGTCACCCAATACGCCTGCGGTTTTTTTAGCTGCCACCTTAGACATCAGTGCGACATCATCCAACACGGTTGCAATGTCATCTAGCAGTGTTAATAAACTTGCTCCAGCCATTTTATTGTCTCTTTATAAAAGATTGAACCATCGATGAAATGTAACATCATCAATTCACTCATCAAAGTTATGAGTCTGTAAAAAATAAAGTCACAAGTTGTGTTTTCTATTGCTGTCTCTGTTAGACAGGAATAATCTGTCTTAATCTTTCACGAACATAAAAGAAAAAGTATAGATGAAAAGTGAATCTACCTACCCAATTGGTAAGCCAGGACAAAAATGGCAACAAGCAGAACGTGAAGCATGGTTAGCTCAAAGAACGGTTAAGCGTGAATACCAACAAGAAGTTGTGCCAAAGATTAAAGCACTTGCAGACCGTTTTGACATCGAACAATACGGCGCACTGAGCTACGACGAAGCTCGCTTCCCACTTTTCGCAATTAAGAGCAAAAACAGGGACGAGTCAAAGCCGACCATTCTCGTTACAGGTGGCGTTCACGGTTACGAAACCAGTGGTGTGCATGGCGCTATCAAATTTGCAGCGACCCAAGCAGAGAAATACGCAGCGCACTTCAACATTGTAGTAGCACCTTGTGTAAGCCCTTGGGGTTACGAAGTGATCAACCGCTGGAACCCAAATGCTGTTGATCCAAACCGTTCTTTCTATGACGATACGCCAGCAGAAGAATCAGCAAACCTACGAGCTTTAGTGGCCTCTTTGCCAGAAGTATTGGTTCACGTTGACCTGCATGAGACGACAGACTCTGATGAAACTGAATTCCGCCCAGCACTTGCTGCTCGTGATGGCATTGAGTACATCGAAGGTATGATCCCAGATGGTTTCTACACGGTTGGCGATACAGAAAATCCGCAACCAGAATTCCAAGCGGCAGTAATTGCTTCAGTAGAAAAAGTAACGCACATTGCGCCTGCGGATGACGAAGGCAAGATCATTGGTTCAGACGTCACTCAACACGGTGTGATCAACTACCCAATGAAGAAGCTTGGCCTATGTGGCGGCGTGACCGACTGTAAGTACGGAACAACCACAGAGGTTTACCCAGACAGCGACAAAGTGACTGACGAAGAGTGTAATGACGCTCAAGTTGCTGCTGTAGTCGGTGCTTTGGATTACGTAATTCAACATGAATTGAACGCGTAAGCTATTAGCTAAAGCTGCTCCCTAAAACTAAAAAGAGCCACAAGTGACAATCCGCTTGTGGCTCTTTTTTTGTCTTTTCTCTTACCTTTGATTTCTTCTTGGGCATAAAAAAGCTCCCTTGCACACAGCACAAGAGAGCTTTGAAATAACGCTGAATAAGGAGTAATTAGCGAACTATATACTCCCCATACTCGATTACTTTATTTAGCGGTTTCACTAACGTTTTCTTGTCCTTTATCTACTTCAGTCAGTAGACCTTTCAACAAGCTAAAACAGCCAATCAGAAGAATGATCGTAAACGGCAGTGCAGCAATGATCGTGATCGATTGCAGAGCTTGGATAGATTGAGTACCACCAATCCACAGCATTACCATTGCGATAGCACCTGAGATAACCGCCCAAACCACTTTCTGTTTAACAGGAACTTCAAGCTTACCACCCGCTGTCATGCCATCGATAACGATAGAGCCTGAGTCTAGCGTTGTAACGAAGAACACAATGATCAGTGCGACTGCGAGAACTGACAGAATGCTACCGAACGAGTAAGCATCTAGCATGTAGAACAAGCTTAGAGATACGTCTGTAATGCCTTGGTCGAGGCCAAGTTGTCCCACATGGTTAATTACTTGCTCGATAGCCACGCCACCGAAGATCGACATCCAAGCCGACGTTACCAATGTTGGGATAATCAGTACGCAAAGTAGGAA
>NZ_JBFRVX010000865.1:0-836 GCF_041475345.1 Vibrio sp. 10N.222.48.A3
TTATCACCGGGCTAGGCGACCGCGATGACGGCACTATCTCTTGGGATGGCGAATCTATTGAGTCGAACCGAGATATGTATCACCAAAATTTGCTTTTTCTTGGTCACCAAACTGGCGTGAAACGCGAGCTCAGTGCCTATGAAAATCTGAGCTTCTATCAATCGATTCACAGCAGTGGAACGAGTAAGGAAGAACTTTACAATGCATTGGCTCAAGTGGGGCTTGCTGGTAGAGAAGACGTACCAGCAGGGCAACTTTCAGCGGGGCAACAGCGCCGTGTGGCATTGGCTCGTCTTTGGTTGAGTAAGCAAATGTTATGGATTCTAGACGAACCGCTGACTGCAATAGACAAGCAGGGTGTTAAGGTTTTGGAGTCTCTTTTTTCTCAGCATGCAGATAACGGTGGCATTGTGTTATTAACCACACACCAAGATATGTTTGCTGATAGCCCGAAACTAAGAAAAATAAAGTTGGGTGAGTAATATGATCTCTTCAATGACAACGATCATCCGACGTGAGCTATTGATCGCATTTCGTCGCCAAGCCGATATCTTTAACCCTCTGTGGTTTTTTATTATTGTCATCACCCTTTTCCCATTGAGTATCGGCCCTGAGCCAAACCTACTTGCACGTATTGCTGCAGGTATTGTTTGGGTAGCGGCTTTGCTTTCTGCATTGCTCTCTTTAGAGCGTTTGTTTCGTGATGATTTTCAAGATGGCGCGCTTGAGCAGATGATGTTGATGCCCATCCCGTTGCAGTTGGTAGTCTTGTCCAAGGTCATAGCGCACTGGTTATTGACAGGGTTACCATTAATATTGATCAGTCCGTTGTTGGC
>NZ_JBFRVX010000866.1:0-2880 GCF_041475345.1 Vibrio sp. 10N.222.48.A3
GTAGTGAGCTTGCATCTAAGTTTGGGGTAAGTGAAGACGGTATCGATGCTATGCTGGGAGTGTGGGTCAAGAAAGGCAAGATATCTCGCTTGGTCGACACCAATAAGCATGGCCATACAACACGTATTCGCTACACCATCAGCAAACAAGATGGTTTGTCACTGAATGTGATGATGTAGTTCAGGTCTCATACTCTCGTTGAAAGCGACGAGATTAGACAATAAAAAAGCCGCTCACCTATTTTAGGTGAGCGGCTTTTTGTTATGTGTCTTATCTGAACTGTCTTGTTTTAAAGCTCAATGAGACCAACTCAAATTACGCCTTCTTGAAGATAGAACTCAGCGACAAAACGTTTTGGATACGAGTATGGATTGCAGCTTGTTCTTCTTCCGTACGCTGCTCACCTTTAGTGTTTCCCCATACTGGTCCTGGCCATGCGATGTCATTTTTGAAACGCGCAATATGGTGAATGTGCAGTTGTGGCACCATGTTACCTAGCGCGCCTAGGTTTAATTTGTCTGGTTGGAATGTCGCTTCTAATGCTTGGCTTACCGCTTGAGACTCAAGCAAGAACTGCTGTTGTTCTTTCATTGGTAGATGGTGCAACTCTTTTAGGTTGGCGCGTTTGGGTACCAAGATAACCCAAGGCACTGCACTGTCTTTGCTTAGCAGCGCCAAGCTTAGTGGAAATTCGCCAATAAGCGTGGTGTCTTTTGCTAACTGTGGGTGAAGTTCAAAGCTCATTATTATTATCCATTTCGATTTCTTGAATTCAGTATACGTTAGATAAAACAAAAGGTTGATGCTCTCACATCAACCTTTGTATTTATTCATTGTAACCCGAAGGGGATTACATACGCTCTAGAGTTTCGATACCTAGAAGCGACAGACCTTGCTTGATAGTCTTAGCTGTCAGTGCAGCAAGCTTCAGGCGGCTCTGTTTAACGGTTTCATCTTCAGCCACAAGGATAGGGCATGCTTCGTAGAAGCTAGAGAATTGACCAGCAAGTTCGAACAGGTAGCTACACATGATGTGTGGTTGACCTTCACGAGCAACAGACTGTACCGCTTCTTCAAATTGTAGAAGTTTCGCGATAAGGGCTTTCTCTTTCTCTTCAGTGATTTTGATTTCACCTTCTAGAGAGTCCATAGAAATGCCTGCTTTAGCAAAGATTGAAGCGACACGAGTGTATGCGTACTGCATGTACGGTGCTGTGTTGCCTTCAAATGCCAGCATGTTTTCCCAGTCGAACACGTAATCAGTGGTACGGTGCTTAGAAAGGTCTGCGTATTTAACTGCTGCCATTGCTACTGTGTTCGCAATGGTTTTCTTCTCGTCTTCTGCTAGCTCAGGGTTTTTAGATTCAATCAGCTGAGTTGCACGTACTTCTGCTTCGTCCAGAAGGTCAGCAAGACGCACTGTACCGCCAGCACGAGTTTTAAATGGCTTACCATCTTTACCTAGCATCATGCCGAACGCGTGGTGCTCAAGAGATACAGACTCAGGAACATAACCCGCTTTACGAACGATAGTCCAAGCTTGCATTAGGTGTTGGTGCTGACGAGAGTCGATGAAGTAAAGTACGCGATCTGCGCCCAGTTCTTCAAAACGATATTTAGCACAGGCAATATCGGTGGTGGTGTATAGGAAGCCACCGTCACGTTTTTGCACGATAACGCCCATAGGGTCGCCATCTTTGTTTTTGTATTCGTCTAGGAATACAACTTGTGCGCCGTCAGACTCTTTTGCTAGACCTTGTGTTTGTAGGTCAGAAACGATGTTTGAAAGCATATGGTTGTACATACTTTCACCCATCACATCATCACGTGTTAGTGATACGTTCAGGCGATCGTAGTTACGTTGGTTTTGAACCATGGTTACGTCAACAAGCTTTTTCCACATTTCAGCACAGTATGCGTCGCCACCTTGCAGTTTCACTACGTAGCCACGAGCTTTCACAGCGAATTCTTCGTCTTCGTCGTAAAGCTTTTTAGATTCACGGTAGAACTGCTCAAGATCTGACAGTTCCATTGAAACTTCACCAGTTTCAGCTTGGATGCGCTCAAGGTTTGCGATAAGCATACCGAATTGAGTACCCCAGTCACCAATGTGGTTAGCACGGATAACTTTGTGACCTAAGAACTCAAGTGTACGAACAACAGCATCACCGATGATCGTTGAACGTAAGTGGCCTACGTGCATTTCTTTTGCAACGTTTGGAGCTGAGTAGTCAGCAACAATCGTTTGTGCTTCTGCGGCTGAAACACCAAGGCGAGAGTCAGCAAGCGCTGCGTCTGCTTGTTGTGCCAGGAACGTTTCATCTAGGAAGATGTTTAGGAAACCTGGACCTGCGATTTCAACTTTAGAAGCGATACCGTCTAGGTTTAGAACGTCCAATACTTTTTGAGCAAATTCTCGAGGGTTAGTGCCTAGTCGTTTAGCAACACCCATAATGCCGTTTGCTTGGTAGTCACCAAATTGTGGTTTTGCAGATTGACGGACAGCCGCAGGAGAGCCTGCAGGTGCGCCAGCGGCTTCTAGAGCCTGAGATACTTTGTCATTAATCAGTGCTTGGATATTCACACGCGTTTCCTTCAATTCAAGGATGAATAAGAGTAGCCGTTATTTCGTGGGCATTAAATTTGGCTAATTATGCTTCTAGTTAACGATTTAATGCTGAAATGAACAACAGACTCTGTTTAAGTTCACAAAAATGGCGTTAATCATACCAATTTTGTGGGCTTTCTTATAGGTCGAATTGATAGAAAATTAACATTTCCTGAGGGGTTTTTGACAATCAACTTTGACCAAGCCAAGTTTGTCTATTTAGGAAAGTAAGACACGGTACTTTTTGAGTGTTTTTTGTCAAAGCAGCGCTT
>NZ_JBFRVX010000867.1:0-2089 GCF_041475345.1 Vibrio sp. 10N.222.48.A3
CTTTCGGTTTAGGAACCCTCCCTGCGATGCTCACGGTTGGAATGGGGGCAAATTTCCTCAAAAAACTGCAACAAGCTGACTTATTTCGTCAGTTTGGTGCAATTTTAATCCTCATTTACGGCTTCTATACCGGTTATATGGCGCTACAGCTTATTATTTATACCGTATAGTGGCGTCTTTAATCCGGTTTTTTTACTACCCTTTAGGATTAAGGAATGCTAAAATATTGACGTATATCAAATAGTGAAAGATTGTTATGATTTCTGAAAAGCCTGTGACGAAACGTGTTCAGTCTGGTGGCTGTGCGATCCATTGCCAGGATTGTAGTATTAGCCAGCTCTGTATTCCGTTTACTTTGAATGAATCTGAACTCGATCAACTTGATCAGATCATTGAGAGAAAAAAGCCTATTCAAAAAGGCCAAGAGTTATTTAAAGCCGGTGACGAGCTTAAATCTCTATACGCTATTCGCTCTGGAACGATCAAGAGCTACACGATTACCGAGCAAGGTGATGAGCAGATTACTGCATTCCACCTAGCGGGCGATCTTGTTGGCTTCGATGCGATTACTGGTGACATGCACCCTAGTTTCGCACAAGCGTTAGAAACTTCTATGGTCTGTGAAATTCCATACGAAATTCTAGACGACCTATCAGGCAAAATGCCTAAATTGCGTCAGCAAATTATGCGTCTGATGAGTAATGAGATTAAAGGTGACCAAGAAATGATTCTGCTTCTTTCTAAGAAGAACGCGGAAGAGCGTCTTGCTGCATTCCTTTACAACCTTTCTACTCGTTTCTCTCAACGTGGCTTCAGCCCACGTGAGTTCCGCCTAACGATGACTCGTGGCGATATTGGTAACTACCTTGGTTTGACTGTTGAAACAATTAGTCGTCTTTTAGGTCGCTTCCAAAAAGCAGACATCTTGAGCGTTAAAGGCAAATATATCACTATCGAAGATCACGATGCGTTGATGGAACTTGCTGGCGTTTCAAAAGAATAGTCTAGATATCAATGATGTAGTTCAATAATGAGCTACATCATGTTTCTCTCTTAAAACCTCTTATATTTCTCTTATTCTCTCCATAACTACGCTACATTATTTATATGTTCGGTCTGAAAAGTAGGCTTAGTTATGAGTATCTATAACAAAATTTTAGTTGTCGCAGACATTAATCACGATGAGCAACCTGCTCTAGTTCGTGCTATCCAACTTGCCAAGAAAAGCACATCAACAAGCCACATCACTTTCTTTTTATCGATCTACGATTTCTCGTATGACATGACATCTATGCTCTCTGTCGATGAAAGAGACGCAATGCGTAAAGGCGTAATTCATCAACGTGAAATTTGGATGAATAAAGTGGCGGCTCCTTACCTTGATGATTCTATTGAATTTAACGTGCAAGTGGTTTGGCATAACCGCCCGTATGAAGCGATCATTGCAGAGGTTTACAGTGGCGAGCATGACATCCTAATCAAAGGTACGCGTAAGCACGATACCTTAGAATCTGTCATCTTTACTCCTACCGACTGGCACTTATTGAGAAAATGCCCTAGCCCAGTGCTATTGGTTAAAAATGATTTCTGGCCAGAACACGCGAAGATTTACGCTTCAGTCCATGTTGGCTCTGAAACCGAAGCTCACTTAGAGCTCAATGATACGATGGTCGACAGGTTACTTGAAATCACAGGTCGTTTAGATGCTGAGCCGCTATTGGTAAACGCCTACCCGGTGACACCTGCTAATATCACAATCGAGCTGCCAGAGTTTGACCCAACCTCTTATACTGACGCGGTTCGTGGCCATCACTTAACAGCGATGAAAGCGTTGCGCCAGAAGCACGGTATGAGTGAAGAGCAAACTGTTGTTGAGCAAGGCTTGCCAGAAGATGTTATTCCTTGTGTCGCGTCTGAAAACAACGCTGCTATGGTGATTCTTGGTACCACCGGCCGTACTGGATTGTCTGCCGTCTTTATTGGTAATACTGCGGAACATGTCATCGACAAGATTAACTGTGACGTACTTGCTCTTAAACCGTCGGGTTACGTCAGTCCACTTGATCCCAATTTGTCTATAGGTTAATGC
>NZ_JBFRVX010000868.1:0-2246 GCF_041475345.1 Vibrio sp. 10N.222.48.A3
AGTGTTGTCAGCAATGCCGCTGATCATGTCGACCATTTCGCGAATCTGTTTAACACGTCCGTCTAAGTCGGCCATCGATTCTTCATTCATGCTTAAAGAGTGTTCTAGTGCATGCAGTCGCTGCTGGTTAAGTCCAACAACTTGACTCCCTGTCACTGACTCATTTTCAGCAAGCTGGGCGTCATCATTTGAGGCGTTAGAAATACGTGCAATTTCACCAATAGATGCTTCAAGCTCTGTAATGGTGGTAATCATGTTCTGAAGTGATTCATTTTGCTCGTGTAAGCTTGAGTTAGTTTGCTCTGCGGCATCGTGACTGACTTCCGCTGTTTGATAAAGCGTTTCACAGTTTCGTGTTACCAAGCGCACCGAATCAGCGGTTGAATCGACAACAGAATTAAGTTTTGATGCGATAACTTGCAATTCCAATGGGCCAACTAATTGACTCTGTTTTGAAAAATCGTGTTCCGCGAGTAAGCTCATTTGTTGAGTAATGTTCCTGAGTCCTTTGTTCACCCAGTGACGCAATACGAACCATGAAATAGAAATGATGGCCGTTATCACTAATCCGCTAATAAATAGTACTTTGTCTATCGTCGCAATTGTCTGATTGACCACAAACTCGCTTTCATCAATTAAAATGGAAGCGGTGTTCGATAGTTGATTTAAGGTCCCTATCACGGTGTTAGCCAGATAGATGACTTTTGCTAAGTCGGCTTCTTGTTGCTCAACAAGTTCTAGCTTTTGCAGGATTTGTCTTAATACACCGTGATCTGCAAAGCCAGATTTAACCATCTCATAAGGCGCTGTTAAGCTTGCGAACTCTACGATGTCTGGATGCCATTCAGAAAAGTCATCATACGCGAGGTTAATGCCTGCAATTCGATTTCGAAGCTCTCTGTATTCGTCTTGCGCTTTTTCTAAGTCTGATTGCATCATCAACATTAGGAAGGTGTTCGCCATTGCAGAAGCACTCGCTGTGAATCGGTTAGCCGCATCGGAAGCCTCTGGGTTGTTCTGTACAAGGAAAGAACTGATACGGTTCATTTCAGGTCCGATGGAACTCACACCATAGCGAAACTCAGTGACTTGGCCATCGATGAGGTTTTGCTTATTCTGAATTTCAATTTGAGACGACAACACTTGGCTAGTCATCAATTGTAAGGTCGCCATGTTCTCGGTTAAGTTTTGTTTTTGTTCAACGGAAATCGCGTCAGGAAAAGATTGGGATATGAAGAGGAGTTCTTCTAGCGTTTGGTTACTTTCGGCAACTAACACGTCGATCGAGTTGCCTGTTGTGTTAAGCGTATTTAGGTCGGTTGATTGGGTGCTATAAGTAAGAAGTTTTACCTGCTCTAACACGCTTTGTGTTAATTCGGCGTTGTTTAATGCAAGAGGTAATGCTTGCTCCGAAAGTGCTTCAAAATGGCCCCCGACCCGATCGACGCCTCGGAGACTGACCAAAGATAAAAAGATGACGAGCAAAAGAATAGAAATAAATACAGCGGTGACGGTTTGAATGAGCGAGAATGTATAACGTGAAGGTTTTATTGATAAATTTGTGTCGGGCATGTGAAATCCAGTTTGACTACGAAAAAAGATATCCTTAAGTTAGTTCGTATACTAGAAGTCCTTGATGACGTTTATATTTCAGTTTTTTGTCAGAAGAGTTACATATGAAATTCAGAAAAATGGCTGTAGTTACAATAACTTTAGCAATATTGGCTGCTTGTAGCTCGACGCCATCCCCTTCTCAGCTTAGTGAAACCGCACACAAGCCTCTGTCAAAGTTAGAGCAATCAACGACCAATGCGTATATGAGTGTGTATGAACAGTGGAAAGGTGTGCCATATCATTTCGGTGGGACTTCATTTAGAGGCGTAGATTGCTCTGCTTTCGTTCAAATCGCAGTGCAAACTGCGACCCAGCAAGCCTTACCGAGAACCACAAAAGATCAAGTTAAAAAGGGAAAGGAAATAGCGTATGGACAGGCAATAAGTGGTGACTTGGTGTTTTTCAAAACATCGATGACGGTACGACACGTCGGTGTATATTTAGGAAACAATCAATTCCTACATGCTTCGACATCGAAAGGTGTCATTATATCGAGATTGGATAACCCTTATTGGGCCTCTAAGTTTTGGCATTTTAGGCGTTTATAGTGATTAAAAGATTAACTGATAACACAGTTGCTTTGAAGGTACTATTTAAACGCCTATCGCTGTTTAGCCTAGTAAATGTACTAG
>NZ_JBFRVX010000869.1:0-3693 GCF_041475345.1 Vibrio sp. 10N.222.48.A3
TCAAAAATAGCGCAGGGAAAAAGCTGGAGAACAAGGCGGCTCTTTTCGACAAGAAGTTTCGATAAGTAGTTATTCTACAATCAAAAAATCTAACGACGTTATCGAGATTTTTAACAAGCTAGGGTGAACAGTTATTTACTACGATTGGTATCAATCTTGATAACTAAGTGAGAACCTTTATGTCGGCAAAAGAAAGAAATCTACCTACCCATCGTATTTCAAGATTCAGTAAGTTCGCCTCGCTGGCAACAAGGGTCGCGGGTAATGTGCTGACGGAAGGCACCAAGCAACTCGCACAGGGCAATAGGCCGACAGCAAAAGACTTACTGCTAACGCCACAAAACATTGCTCGGCTCACCGATCAACTCGCACACCTGCGCGGTGCAGCAATGAAACTGGGGCAGATGCTATCAATGGATGCAGGCGATGTCTTAGAACCTGAATTAGCCGATATTCTTTCTCGCCTACGTTCAGACGCTGACCCACTGCCAGCCAAACAGCTCAGCCAAGTGTTGGAAAATTCACTCGGAATCAACTGGAAGGTGGAGTTTATCTCCTTCAACTTTAAGCCCATCGCCAGTGCGTCCATCGGTCAGGTTCACCAAGCGTATAGCGACTCTGGAGACAAACTTGCCATAAAAGTCCAATACCCAGGCATTCGAAAAAGCATCGACAGTGATGTGGATAACGTTGGTACATTGCTCAATATTGTTGGGTTGATACCCAAGTCAGTCGATTACAAAGGCTTGTTAGAAGAGGCAAAAAAACAACTACATGATGAAGCCGACTATGCTCGCGAGGCCGACTATGCGACTCGTTATCAAAATGCATTAAAAGAGCACTCTCACTTCGTCGTGCCTAAGATTCATGCGCAAATCTCATCAGAATCGGTGCTCGCCATGGACTTCATTGAGGGCATCTCGATAGAGCAAATTGAAGGTTATGATCAAAGTACTCGAGATTTTGTGATGCACAGCTTGCTCGAACTCATGTTCAGGGAATTGTTCGATTTTAGGATGGTGCAGACCGACCCCAACTTCGCCAATTACTTGTATGTAGAACAAACACGACAGATTGGCTTATTGGATTTCGGTGCCACCCGTGAATACAGCGACCGCTTCAGTGATGGCTATCGTTTGGCCTTTACTTCTGTTGTTAATAAAGACGAATCAGGGCTCAATCAAGCACTCGAACAGATTGGATTCTTTAGCGAAGTCATACTGCCCGATCAGCGCCAAGCCATTCTTAACTTAGTGACTATGGCGTGTGAGCCCATGCTTGTCGACGAAGATTACAACTTCAAAGCCAGTGGTTTAGCACAAAGGCTTCGTGAAGCGGGAACCATACTCAGCATGGAGCAAGAGTATTGGCATACGCCACCAGCAGACGCTCTATTCCTCCACCGAAAGATTGGAGGCATGTACCTACTGGCATCTCGCCTTGGAGCAAGGGTGAACATAAGTCGTTTGGTCGCTCCATATCTCATCAGCGATGACACTTGATTAGTTCTTAAATAGTGACGGTTAATGATTAGCAAAGTGATCATTTCAAGTCGCTGAACAGTAATAACAGTTACGCCAACTAAAATGAGTCAGACTTATGAAACATTCACTGCTGTGCTCCACCGCCCTAATCGCAAGCCTAACAAGTTCATTCGCATTTTCAGCAAGCTGCCCTGAGATACTCAACGGCAAACAAAGGCTGCTAAATTCAAACGAAGAAATTGAGCTGTGTGAAGAGTTCCAAGGTAAGACTTTATTAATCGTGAATACGGCAAGCCAATGCGGTTTCACGCCTCAGTTCGAGCAACTAGAGCAGCTTCACCAAACGTATAAAGATGAAGGGTTCACGGTTGTTGGTTTCCCAAGTAATGATTTTCGCCAAGACAGAGGAAGCGAGAAGCAATCCGCAAAAATCTGCTACCTAGATTATGGCGTCACCTTTCCAATGATGGCGCGCGCGTCACTCTCTGGGCCAAACGCAAATCCAGTCTTTGCCGAAATCCAACAACAAGCCGGTATCAAACCGAAATGGAATTTCTACAAGTTCTTGGTCAGCAAAGAAGGCAAAGTGATAGCAACCTTCCCGAGTTCTACATCGCCAACCAGTAGCACCCTCAAAAATGCAATAGAGCAGCAGTTATGAGGTTAGATTACATGGAGACAACTCAAACACGCAACACCATGGCCAAGCTCGGTTATATGGGTTTAATCCCCTTTTTATTCGGCCTACTGTTATCACTCACCGACAGGCAATTCTTTAGCTTGAGCGGCGAAACACTCTTCATCACCTACAGCGTGGTTATCTTGAGCTTTTTGTCGGGCATCTTGTGGGGCAATGGGATAGAGAACTTCGAAAGCCAATCCAGCAACAAGGCTCTGATTCTTAGCAATGTTATTGTGTTGGCAGCGTGGCTAGCGGTGCTACTCGGTGAGCAACAAGAGTTCCTCACCACTCTGATTCTGATCTTAGGCTACATTGCGGTTTGGCGAGCGGAAAGGTCAATGAGAGAAGAGAATCAAAGTGAAGGCCCCGACGGCTACTTTGATATGCGAACCCGACTGACCTCTAGTGTCGTATTAATGCACGGTATCGTGATGTTGACCTAGGCGTGCGTACGCCCATATTTAAACCGGCATCAAGATGCGGGCTCTAGATAGGCACTCTCTTCTTTAATGGCACCAAAACCATCGACAAATACAACTCACAAACCAGTCAATTCCTACTGACGACTCACCAATAAATTCGCACCAGACAAGGCAAGAAACACAGAACATGCTTTATTGAAACGCTTGGCCATCTGAGGTTTTGAAAACCAATGTCGTAGATATAAGCCAAAGGCTGCATAGATAGAAATTGCGAGCATTTCTAATACAAGAAACGTACTTCCCAAAACAAAGAATTGAGTATTTACGTTCGCAGAAACATCGACAAATTGAGGAAGGAATGCAGTGAAAATGAGTATCGCTTTTGGATTGCCCGCAGCGAGTGCGAACTCTTGTTTAACAAGACCAAACCAGTTCTTATTTCGCTCGATATCCGCGACCGGGCTGGCTTGAGATCGCCATAGGTTAAACGCGATCCACAACAGATACATTGCACCAAATAATTTGATCAGGAAAAACAGCGTTTCAGAAGTATAAAGCACAACCGCTAAACCAGATGCAGCCAAAGCAATCATGCCGGAAAAAGCAAGGATTCTTCCTAGACCAGGGACAAAGGCGGCCTGAAATCCGTAACAACGGGCGTTGTTCATTGATAACAAATTGTTTGGGCCCGGTGTCATGTTGAGCGCGAAACAAGCGGGGATGAATAGCATTAACTTCCAGATTTCCATTTTTCGTCCTTGTTAAAAACTTCGTAAATATTTAATCAATGAACGAATGCAGAAAGCTCTGTATTTCAGCTTCACATGCCGCCATTTTAATTAATCATTACTCGACAATATAATGCTCTTCGTCTGGTTCAATCAAATTGTCTGCAATACCAATTTCGCCCGCGATGAAAATCGCACTCGCTATCGTTTCTAATGTTTTATTCGGCTCTCGATCCGGTACTTCGCCCACTTCAGGAACGGGCTGCGATCGCGAGATTGAATTACAAACGACACTTTCACAAACGATATTGTTTTGTTCCTGTCGAGAAACCTCAGGCGGCTTGAAACCCGATGAATTGAAGTCGGGAGTATCAACA
>NZ_JBFRVX010000870.1:0-583 GCF_041475345.1 Vibrio sp. 10N.222.48.A3
AGTTGCTCGTGTAGAAATGCTGATTCCTGCACTGCTGTTCTGTATCCTTGCTTCTGGTTTCTTCAACCCGAAAGCAAACCTTGCCGGTAACCACGGCCCAATGATTCCTCTTATTGGTACCATCGCTCTCGCTGGTGCTCACCCTCTTGCATTGGCTATCCTTATCGGTGTCTTCGGTCTAATCCTAAGTTTCCTAAAAGGCGGCTCCAAGCTGGTTAACCTGACTTCGGAAGGTACCGCTGGTGGCTTGCTCATTTTCTTAGGCCTAACAGGCACCATGAGCCAAATTAACTCAATTCAAGCATGGGCGGTTGGTCTTCAATCTTCTACTGTTGAAGCGGGTAGCATGGGTTACGTTGGTTTAATCGTTCTTGCTATTACTATTGCTATCTATGCTTTCTTAGCAAAAGTGAACAAGCGTTGGTTAGCTATCCCAGTTTGTGCATTCACAGGCCTTGCTATTGCATTAGCATTGGGCGCTGGTTTCGATATCGTATTCGAAACTGAAATGGGTATCCCAAACCTAAACCCAGTTTACTGGTGGGGTTCGACTTCTGAAGGTTGGATGCTTGGCTTGCCAAAC
>NZ_JBFRVX010000871.1:0-8164 GCF_041475345.1 Vibrio sp. 10N.222.48.A3
GCAAGTTAGGTGATGACATTTACGTGGAACTTGCCCCTAACGCCCAAATTATTATTCCTAAACGTTTGCAAGAAAAGCTTGTGGGTCATATTGATAAGCCCGTGTGTCTAGGCATTCGACCTGAACACATAAATATTGCCGCTGATGATGAGATGGTGAACGTACACCCTGGTGAGCTGACCGTGGTTGAAAACTTAGGGAATGAAAAATACCTGTATTTCAAATTGGGTGATAACGAAATTGTTGCGCGAGTGAATAACCAAAGCATAAGTACATCAGATATTGGCAGCCAAGTACGCTTTAATTTTGATTCTGCTTTTTGCCATATTTTTGATGGTGAAACCGAACAGAACCTGACGTTGTAAAATCAGGCCTTATTGGCATTAACTATCGTAGATGAATGGTTTCAATAGAACGTTCTAACACCTCACTTTAATAATATGCCCTAAGTATCTCACTTTGGCTTAAGGGCATAATAAAAATATAAATGAATCCTGAGAACTCATTCTCAAGATACTGTCACGCCTCAATTAAATAGAACTTATATAAGGAAGGTTTTATTCGTACAGCTGACTTCATCGCTTCTGACATTATTTAACGCGGCCGTAATGGTTGTATGGGAGGGAGGCTATATAGCATGCTCACGAAACACGACCTGATAGTTAAATCGCGTGACAAGAATATAAAACAATAACCTACACCAACATAACGTGAATAAAGGACGACACATGAAGAATAAGCTTATTGTGCTATCAGCATTACTGGCTTCCCTACCTGCTATGGCAGATTGGAACCAGGCCTATTTCCGTGGTACAGCCAATAACTGGCAAGCCGAATCTATGGTTAAAGTGAAAGCAAACCACTGGCAAATAGTGAAAAAATTTAATACCGGTGATGGAACGAACTCTCCTAGTTTTAAGGTTGATCGCTTTGGTGATTGGTCTGAAAACTACCCTCTATCAAATTTCTCAGTTGACCCTAATAAAACCTACGAAATTAATTTCTATGACGACACGAATAAAGTGGTGGTCCATGAAAAACTTCCCTTTGATATGCGTGATGAAACCATGTATTTCGTGTTTCTTGACCGTTTCTATGATGGCGATTCAGCCAATAATACAGCGACGGGTGCCGACATGTATTCGGCAGACAAATCGGATTTCAAAAAATACTTTGGTGGTGACTTAAAAGGTTTAACTGCAAAGCTAGATTACTTGCATGATATGGGGATCACGGCCATTTGGATAACGCCTCCAGCAGATAACATTAACGTGCCTGACAGTCGAGGCGGTGCGGGTTACCACGGCTACTGGGGACGTGACTTCTTTAAAGTTGACGAGCATCTAGGTACCGTTGCCGATTTTAAAGCATTAAAGACGAAAATGGATAGCTACGGCATGAAACTCGTGCTGGACTATGCGCCTAATCACTCTAACCCTGATGATGAAGGGGAATACGGTGTACTTTATAAAAAGGGTGTTCGAGTTACCGACTACAAAAATGATAATGCAGGGTATTACCATCATAATGGAGCGATCGCTGAAAACGGTAAAGATTGGGAATGGAACGACGCATGGGCGGTTCGTAATAAAACCTTGTTTAACTTAACCGATTTTGACCAACGTAAAGATGGCCCTGCGCGTCAGTACTTGATTGATGGCGCGAAATTCTGGGTTGATTTAGGTGTGGATGCGATTCGTATTGATGCGGTGAAACATATGGATAAAGAGTTTATCCAAGATTTTACTGGCCAAATAAACGCGTACGCGAAGAAAAGCCAAGGTAAAGATTTCTATTTCTTTGGTGAGTGGATGGATTCAGGTGCTGACGCAACAGGATCAAACTTTGCCTCTATCGATTTTGCCAATACATCAGGCTCTGCATTGCTTGATTTTGGTTTGAGAAACACCATCGAAAACGCCTTGCTACAACACAATGGAACTGGCATGTATGCCATTAATAACTACATGAAGCTGAGAGACCAAAAATTCACAAGCAGTGATTGGCAAGTGGTGTTCTTAGATAACCACGATGCGTCACGTATCTCTACCGTTTTACGCTCAGACGCGAAGAACTTTGGCGCAGGCAAAGACAAGTGGGGTGGTCGTCAAAGTGTTGCATTTGCACAAGACAGAGTGGAGTTGGGTTTAGCGCTTATTATGACCTCTCGTGGCATTCCATGTATTTACTATGGAACAGAGCACTACGCGGCTAACTTCACTACCAACAGTTTTGGCCAACAAGGTAATGACCCATACAACCGTGAAATGATGCCAAGCTTTGATAAAACGACCAATGCTTACAAGATGATTAAAAAGTTGAGTAAGTTACGTAAAGAAAGCTATGCGGTGCAGCAAGGTGATTATATTGAGCGCTGGATCAGCAATGATGTATTGGTATATGAACGTAACGCAGGCGATGACGTAGTTGTGGTTGCAATGAACCTCGGTCAAGGTACATCGGTTAACGCGGTGAATTTAGGATTGGCAAACGGAACTTACGATAGTGTATTAGGCACTGACCAAGTGGTTGTTTCTAATGGCAGCGGCACATTTAACCTAGACCAAAATGAAGTGGTTATCTTACGCACTAAGCATTAACCAGTAAGACAGACTCTTAATAACGGTTTACTGGTTTTCGATTGAGTTTCAACTGCTTAAGCCTCGTACATATTGTGCGAGGTTTTTTTTGTTTTTTCTTTGCTCGAGCTAGTGGAATATTCTTCATTTTATCGAATTCCAACTAAAATCCTGCCCAAGGGTGTCTTTTCTACAAGAAAACTAGTCGAAGCCTTAACCATGATCTACAATACGGCAAAATTCTAACTCGACTATTTTCAGGAAGAGCTGCATGTACATGAGCACTGATGAGGTTCGCAATGCGTTCCTTAAGTTCTTTGAGAGCAAAGAACACCAAATCGTAGACAGTTCATCGTTAGTTCCACATAACGATCCAACCCTGCTATTTACTAATGCAGGTATGAACCAATTCAAAGATTGCTTCTTAGGCGCCGAAAAACGTGCCTACACTCGAGCAACTACGGCTCAGCGTTGTGTACGTGCGGGTGGTAAACACAATGACCTTGAAAACGTAGGTTTCACGGCTCGTCACCACACATTCTTCGAAATGCTAGGTAACTTCAGCTTTGGTGATTACTTCAAAGAAGAAGCGATTGGGTTTGCTTGGGAATTCCTGACTGAAACACTAGGTCTGCCAAAAGATCGCCTGTTAGTAACGGTTTACGAGACAGATGACGAAGCATTCGAAATCTGGAACAAGAAAGTGGGCATCCCAGCTGACAAGATTGTTCGCATCGGCGACAAAGAAGGCGGCAAGAAGTTTGAATCTGATAACTTCTGGACAATGGGTGACACTGGTCCTTGTGGTCCATGTACTGAAATCTTCTACGATCACGGTGAGCACATCTGGGGCGGCCGTCCTGGTACACCTGAAGAAGATGGTGACCGTTTCATCGAGATCTGGAACAATGTATTCATGCAGTTCAACCGTCATGCTGACGGCACTATGGAACCGCTACCTAAGCCAGCTGTAGATACTGGTATGGGTATTGAGCGTATTTCTGCAATCATGCAGGGCGTTCACTCTAACTACGAAATTGATGTATTCCAAAAGCTAATCAAAGCGACAGCAGAAGTGGTAGGTCATGACGACCTATCTAACCAATCGCTGCGCGTTATTGCTGATCATATCCGTTCTTGTTCATTCCTAATCGCTGATGGCGTTATGCCTTCAAACGAAGGTCGTGGCTACGTTCTACGTCGTATTATTCGTCGTGCAGTTCGTCACGGTAACAAGATTGGTGCACAAGGCGTGTTCTTCCACAAGCTTGTAGGTGTACTGGCTGAAGTGATGGGTTCTGCTGCAGATGAACTTAAGAAACAGCAAGAGCTTGTTGAAAAAGTACTTCGCATTGAAGAAGAGAACTTTGGTCGCACGCTAGAGCGTGGCATGGTTATCCTTAACGACGCATTGGACGCACTTGAAGGCAAAGAGCTTGACGGTGAAACAGTCTTCAAACTTTACGATACATATGGCTTCCCAGCTGACCTTACTAACGATGTAGCTCGTGAACGCGACTTTACTATCGATGAAGAAGGCTTTGAGAAGGCGATGGAAGCACAGCGTAAGCGTGCACGTGAAGCGGGTCAGTTCGGTACTGATTACAACGCAACGATCAAAGTAGACACGAACACTGAGTTCTGTGGTTACACAGGTACTGAAGGTGCGGGTGAGATTTCTGCGTTATTCGTTGACGGCGAAGAAGTATCTTCACTATCGGCTGGCGACAAAGCAATCATCATCCTTGAAGAGACACCATTCTACGCTGAGTCAGGCGGTCAATGTGGTGACGCTGGTACGCTAAAAACAGCATCTGGTCTATTCAAAGTACAAGACACTCAGAAGCTAGGTAACGCATTTGCTCACCACGGTGAGCTAGTTGAAGGTGTATTTGCTCAAGGCGATAAAGTAGAAGCAACGGTTGACGCTGAGCGTCGTGCTGCTATCTCACTAAACCACTCAGCAACTCACTTACTTCACTCTGCACTACGCGAAGTTCTAGGTGAGCACGTTGCTCAAAAAGGTTCTTTAGTTAAGCCAGACAACCTACGTTTTGACTTCTCTAACCTTGAAGCGGTAACACCAGCACAGATTAAAGAAGTAGAGCGTCTAGTTAACGCACAAGTTCGTAAGAACCATGTGATTGAAACTAACATCATGGACATCGAGTCAGCGAAAGAAAAAGGTGCGATGGCACTGTTTGGCGAGAAGTACGATGATGAAGTTCGCGTTCTGTCTATGGGCGATTTCTCTACTGAGCTTTGTGGTGGTATCCACGCAAGCAACACGGGTGATATCGGTCTATTCAAGATCACTTCAGAAGGTGGTATCGCTGCGGGTATTCGTCGTATTGAAGCGGTAACGGGTGAAGCTGCTCTAGATGCAGTAGAAGCTCAGGCTAACGCTTACGAAGAGAAGCTTGCTGAATCAGCTAAGAAAGCGAAATCTCTAGAGAAAGAAATCCAACTGCTTAAAGAAAAGATGGCTGCAGCTGAAGGTGCAAACATCATGGGTAAAGTAGAAGAGATCTCTGGTACTAAGGTACTGGTTGCTGCCATTGAAGGTGCAGACAACAAGAACCTACGTACTATGGTTGATAACGCTAAAAACCAAGTAGGTAGCGGCATCATCCTGATCGCGAACGTAGCAGACGGTAAAGTTGGCCTGATTGCTGGCGTAACTAAAGACCTTATCGGCAAAGTTAAAGCGGGTGACCTCGTTAAGATGGTTGCTGAGCAAGTTGGTGGTAAAGGCGGCGGTCGTCCAGATATGGCTCAAGCGGGTGGTACTGACGTTGAAGCATTACCTGAAGCGCTTAAATCAGTACGTATTTGGCTTGAAGAGCGTCTTTAAGCTTAAGTAATTGATAACAAGATGCCCAATCAGATGATTGGGCATCTTTATTTTGACTAGTAGAAGAGTCTCTTAATCAGGTTTGATTGAGATTAACCAAGAAGTTTAATGGTTGCGTTAGACTCCTTGGTTAATTTTTTATTGCTTCGCTCTGACGCGGAGTATGTGTTTTTTTGTCATATATAGACATTGGTCTTGGGAAGGTGAGGACGGGTGAAAATGCCTCTTATCGTGCAGAAATTTGGTGGAACGTCGGTGGGTTCAATTGAACGAATCCATCATGTAGCAGAAAAAATCATTGAAGCGAAAAATGAAGGGAACCAGATCCTGGTTGTCGTTTCTGCTATGTCAGGTGAAACAAATCGGTTAGTTAACTTAGCTTCACAAGTTGATAGCGTACCAAACGCTAGAGAGTTGGATGTGCTGTTGACGGCCGGAGAACAAGTTTCCATGGCTTTGTTAGCGATGACGTTGCACAAGTTGGGTTATGAAGCGACATCGATGACTGGCTATCAAGCCAAAATACACACCGATTCTAATCATAATAATGCGACGATTGAGCGTATTGATACCGCTCCTATTAAAGCGCTGTTAGATGATGACCAGATTGTCATTGTTGCAGGTTTTCAAGGCGTTAATGCGAAAGGTGATATCACAACCTTAGGGCGAGGTGGTTCAGACACCACAGCCGTTGCGTTGGCGGGCGCCCTTCAAGCGAAAGAGTGTCAGATATATACCGATGTTGATGGCGTATATTCCTGCGATCCTAGAGTGGTTAAGCAATCTAAGAAATTAGATACCTTAGACTTTCCCTCTATGGAAGAAATGGCTCGCAGAGGCGCTAAGGTTTTACACCTTCCATGTGTTCAACATGCGTGGCGACATAATGTACCATTGAGAGTGCTTTCGAGCTTTGAAGAAGGCGAGGGAACTCTTATCGCGGGTAATGACTGTTTGAATGATATTGCTGGGATAGCTATTCAAAGAGATATGGTTCGCATCGAGTGTTTGAATCAAGATTTACCGTCTCTCATGTCGCATTGCCATTTATTAGGGATTGAAGTCTGTAGTGTGATCGAGGAAACAGAACGGGCAGCACTCATTATCAAACCGGACATTAGTGCTAAATTAAAACTAGTTTTTGACGAGAAAATCCGTAATAGTGAACAGGTTAGTTTGTTAACTGTGGTAGGAAGCCGAACACAAGAAATTGTGGTCAGTTCACATGGATTGTTGTCTGAAGGCGAAATTGATGTACAGCATCACTTATTGCAACAGCAGTCTTTAACTTTGGTGATATCACCAACGCAAGTCGATATGGCTGCTAACATATTACACAATGCATACATCGTAGCGCGTGAAACACAGGGTTATCCTAAAAAAGAAGTGCATTTTGGTTAAATAAACTCAATCGATAGTTTACGAAAATATAACTTTTGTTGGATAATGCTCGCGTAGCTAGATAAATTTAGAGATTACTCAAGGAGCAAAGAATGCTAATTTTGACTCGCCGCGTTGGCGAAACACTGATGATTGGTGACGAAGTAACAGTTACTGTACTAGGCGTTAAAGGTAACCAAGTACGTATTGGTGTTAACGCACCTAAAGAAGTATCTGTTCACCGTGAAGAGATCTACATGCGCATTCAAGCTGAAAAAGGTAATGGTAACGTTGCACCTGGCAACTACTAATACTTTTGCGTAGAGAAGAGGCTAGCATTGTTGCTAGCCTTTTTTGATCTTGGGGGAATGGAAATACGCATGTGAACATCGATGGGGTGGTAGCGGGTTAGTCTTAACGCGGTGAAGTGAGAGCTTTATGGCGTTATGAAATACAAATAGGATCGATCATCGCTGTTACACGGTATTTTGTCTGCGCAAACTCAAGATTTGTTAGTTTCCCCTATGGCGCAAATTTGCATCCCGTAGTATTGTGCAAACAGCAGTGACACTTACTGCGAGATAAATTAGATAATTGTTTTCTGCTGTTTATTATTGCCAATCTTTCACCTTAATTTTTAAGGGAAAAAGCGCGATTTGAAGCTTATAAGTTCAATTTGCAAGCGCTTTGATTAAATAGCAAACGGTTGAGTGTTTTTGTCCAATTTTTTTCAATAAAGTGTTTGACATATTTTCGGTAAAACGTAATATGTGCCTCCGCAAGACGGTGAGGTGGCCGAGAGGCCGAAGGCGCTCCCCTGCTAAGGGAGTATGTGGTTTGTAGCCGCATCGAGGGTTCGAATCCCTCCCTCACCGCCATTTCTTGCACGTTTGAATTTGCAAGCAAACACAGAAGTAACAATGTGCGCCCTTAGCTCAGCTGGATAGAGTACCTGGCTACGAACCAGGCGGTCGGAGGTTCGAATCCTCCAGGGCGCACCATTCTCTTTACTCTTACTTGTAAGTGTTTCGAGAATAATGAATAAGGTGAGGTGGCCGAGTGGCCGAAGGCGCTCCCCTGCTAAGGGAGTATGTGGTTTGTAGCCGCATCGAGGGTTCGAATCCCTCCCTCACCGCCATTCATTATAGGCCTATGGCCTTTTTTTTGTTTCGTAGAAACAGAATGTGATATATTTCACAACTTCTTCTCTTGAAGATACCGTGCGCCCTTAGCTCAGCTGGATAGAGTACCTGGCTACGAACCAGGCGGTCGGAGGTTCGAATCCTCCAGGGCGCACCACTATTTAGGGTTTTCATTAATCCTGATGTTGAACGTTTAGTTTTAACTGCTT
>NZ_JBFRVX010000872.1:0-2271 GCF_041475345.1 Vibrio sp. 10N.222.48.A3
GTTATATATATATATTACTCTCATTTCCATTAATGATTTACCTTGCATTTCAAGTTCCAGCATTTCAAGTTGCTGATGAAGGCAGTCATTATCAAAGAGCATACCAAGTATCACAGGGAGAGTTATTTCCACAGAAAAAATTATTGCCTAATACTGTTGACGATTATACCGTTGGCGGGACAACTAGTCCTGAAATTAGTCAAATTGAGTTAGGTTACCTCCCTATCGCATTTAAACCAGATATGAAAGTAGACACGCAGTTGTCACTGGTTTTGAATAGCATCGAATGGGGAGGAAATAGTTGGGGTGATACTCGTAATGTGAGTATATACCCCCCATTTCTATATACACTTTCCAGTTTAGGGATTATTTTAGGAAAGAGCATAGATTTATCCGTATCAGAAACCTTGATTTTGTCTAGAATATTAAACGGCTCTATCGCAATTTTATTGTCAGCAGTTGCTATTTATATCGCGAACAAAGGCGTTGCTGTTCTATTTAGTATTTTAATGCTTCCAATGACCATATCTCAAATGGCATCGGTAAGTCCGGATGCCATTTCCTTTCCACTAGCAGCATTATTTGTGGCAATGGTTAGTCGATTTGATATTGAAAAAAATAACAGGTTTAAAATACTATTAATTATTAGCTCTGTATTTTTGGTGGTAATATCAATGACAAGGCCTCCTTATATTGCTCTATCTATGGTTTTTTTTGTTTTTTCGCTAAAGTATTGGAGTGATGAGGATAAAAGAATAAAGCTTATAGGTGCTTTTCTAATAAGTTTTATCTCTGTTGTTATTTGGTCTATTTATTTGACTTTTAACGTATCTGTTCCATTTGGCCCTGAAGGGGTGTCCTATCTGTTAAGGGTTGAACAGATTTTAAGTGCACCATTTTCATGGTTTGTTTTACTATTTAATAGCTTTATAGAGAATTATGCATTCTATGCTGTATCATTTATAGGGAAATTAGGATACTTGGACGTTAAATTGCCAATATGGTATTATTTCTTCGCCGGGGTTTCATTATTTCTGATATTTTATTCTGATGTTGGAAGGCTTTGGGGGCGTAGAAAGGGGGAGGTTTATCATAAATTACTCTTGCTATTAGTAATTATCGTAGCCATTTTTAGCATTTTTCTGGTTTTGTCTATATCATGGACGCCAATGTCCAGTTCTACAATTCAAGGTGTTCAAGGACGGTATTTTATACCTATTTCTCTATTTTTATGTTTACTATGTGAAGGCGAAAAAAACGATAAAAGTGGTTGTTTAATACAGAGGTTAGGCGTGTTTTTGTTTGGTTTTATTACTATTTTAGTTGTGCCGCTGTCTGTTTTTGAAAGGTATTATTAATTGATACCATTAATATTTTCACTAGAGGTCTTATGAAAGATATTCAGCAAGTAATCAGATATCTTATTGGTGGAGGATCTACAGCAATAATAAACTGGTCTTTAGTGTATATTTTTGTTGAGTTTTTTAGATTTCATTACTTGGCCAGTATGAATTCTGCTATTTTCATAATATATTTGTACTCATACTTTATTAACAAGTATTTTGTTTTTAATAATTATGAAAAAAAACATGTTAGACATGGTGTAGGGTTTATTGTTATGCGGTTGGTCCTGTTGTTAACTATTAATATCATTGTATATTTAGGCGTCGATGTTCTTGGTTTTAACTATTTGGTATTTATAATGGCAACAATGATTGGTGAGGCAGTTGTTAGTTTTTTAATAATGAAATTTTTCCTTTTTAGACCGAGTTTCTCTGAAAGTTAGAAGGGTGATAGAATATTATGGTTTATATTAATGGTGAATAGTTAACTTGTCATTTTTGATGTGAGCGGAGTACAGCAGTCAGGTACTATCTTATGTTTATCAAAACATCGACTAGGGCTATGGTTTGCCCCTTCACAACTTATATAGTTTGAATGTTTGCCATGTTAAATGCCTCCTTTATCCACTATAATTGAAGGAAATAACTATATGAACTATTATCAAAGCTCACCACATGTTTATTAGCATAGTTTGATTTTTAACTAGAATAAATTCAACAGGTTGTATTTTATGCGTGGTAAATATAGATGAATTATTTTTTTGGATAATACACCGTATACTCGGTCAATGGTTCAGTAGTTTGTGATGAACGGTAAGATCCCCGTGCGATACCCGATCTACATCGTGATGATGGCAATTGCTCGTTACATTACTCTGGGCATGAAAGAGTTGGATGCAGTACTCATCGTTTGGTTGTCTGTTGCAGC